>NZ_BTPT01000033.1:0-4782 GCF_054408565.1 Vallitalea sediminicola | reverse complement strand
GTTTTACGGGTGGTGGTGATTGCCAAAATATAAGCGTGTAAAGTGACCTTCATCATAGAAGGTTATTTTTTTTTACCCAAAAGGGGGTACAAATCGCCGATTTTTTTCCTAACTTATGAAGGGACTTTTTTTATTCAAGTAAAATCTGAGAGCGTACGGCTTAGCTTTTGCTTTTTACATAGATAACTAAGTGATAAAAAGGAGATGATCACAATGAAATTCTTAGACAAACAACACCTATTGAATTATCACAAGATGATACAGAGAGACAATACCTATCCCACCGATCACGAGAGACAAGCCCTATTTTATATTCTTTCAGGTAACTTTGATCTAGCGAACAAGGTCAATCATATTTATGACTTTGATGATCATAGTATACGTCCTGAATGCTTGCAATCCACACAGGTTGATTTCTCATCAAGTGCCAAGAGTTTAATAAGATTATCCTTTAATCTATATAACAATTATGAAGATGGTTTCACAACACCACTAGATATTTTTCATAACCTTGATGATCGAAATTATGTCCTAGCATTTAATGCTATTCATGTAAGGTTTGGTGGTATGGAAGAAACCAAAGAACAGGATATTGAAAGAATAGAAGAAGAGGACGAACTAGAACTCTAGGAGGGCTGACATGGATACAGAGCTTAAATTAATCAGGATGGATACCATTGAAGCCATAGAAACAAAGTGGCTTTGGTATCCCTATATCCCCTTTGGCAAGATAACCATTATCCAGGGGAATCCAGGAGAAGGTAAAACCACTTTTATATTAGCTATAGCATCTACATTAACAACAGGAGGGACTTTGCCATTAGGTAAGGCGTTAGAGCCTTGTCATGTTATCTATCAGACGGCAGAGGATGGTCTAGGAGATACAGTTAAGCCTAGACTTATATCCAACAATGCTGATTGCTCAAAAGTGCTTGTTATTGATGAAAGTGAAAAAGAGTTGACTCTTACAGATGAACGTATTGAAGAAGCGATCAGGCAAATAGGTGCTAAATTACTCATTATAGATCCCATCCAAGCCTTTCTAGGAGCAAGAGTGGACATGCATCGAGCCAATGAAGTACGTCCCATCTTTAAGAAACTAGGGGATGTTGCAGAAAAAACAGGCTGTGCCATTGTCCTTATTGGTCATATGAATAAAAATATGGCAGGCAAGAGCCTTCACAGAGGATTAGGGTCAATTGATATAGCAGCTGCAAGAAGTGTATTAATGGTCGGTAGAATAAAAGATGATAAAGCATTAAGAGCAGTGGTACAGATCAAGAGTAATCTAGCTCCAGAAGGTTGTTCAATAGCTTTTGAACTGGATAGAGACAATGGTTTTAAATGGATTGGAGAATATAATATTGATGCAGATAGCTTACTACAAGGGACTGCACCTAATAATAGTCCGATACGTGAAGCTGAACACTTCATCAAGGCTATTCTAGCTGAAGGCAGTGTTAAAAGCTCTGTTATCTATACCAAAGCCAAAGAAGAAGGCATAGCCAAGAGAACACTGGATACAGCCAAGAAGAATCTGAAGGTGAAATCCAGTAGAATCAAAAACTACTGGGTATGGGCATTAGATTAACCATGCAACAATGCAAGAACAGGGTGTTTAGAGAAAGTGCATTCTTGAAATCAAGATTGCGTAGTTGTTAAGGGATGAGAAATTGCAATCTTGCATCCTATCCCTTATTTTTCTTTCAAAAACCCTATTCTCCACTGGCGAAAATCAAATGCCATTGGGGGAAAAGCAAATCATGGTCATAGAAGAATACATCTATCTTGATAGATGGCAAGCTTACTAAATGTGTTACTATCGTCACCATTTAGAGCTTGATGGGAAGTATCCCATACCCTCTTGTAGAAAAATATAAGATTACTCCACACCATCCATCAACATTGCAAAGGAGGAGATGCATTGATAAAAAACAAACATATAACCTTTCGAGTATCAGAGGAAGAGTACAATAAAATTGCTAAAAAAGCCAAACAAGCAGGCATGACAATCAGTCGCTATATTGCCCTTTCAGCATTAGGTAATACCATAACATCCATTGATGGTTTACCTGATGTAGAAAAACAACTGATCAAAATAGGTACGAACTTAAACCAAGCGGTCATGCTATGCCATCAAGGCAGAATAACAACGCTTGCTCTTGAATCCACAAGGGAGGAGTTAAAGAATATATGGCAGTGCTTGAATTTGTTAACCGAGGGAATAAAACGCTAACAGGACTCAAGAAGTCCATCAACTATATCACTCAACCCTCAAAAACAGAGCCCCATCTAATCTATGGAAAAGACTGCAATAGCGATAATGCCTATATGGAGATGAAAGCTATAAAACACAGTCATAATAAAATGACTGGCAGACAGTTTATACACTTCATACAATCCTTTGCAACATGGGAAGATGTATCGGTTGAAACGGTGCATGAAGTAGGTCAGAAGCTACTTGAGAACCCTGTATTTAATGGTTTTCAAGTAGTTATGGCTACCCATACTGACAAAGATCATTTGCATAACCACTGTATCATCAACACGGTCAACTATGAAACAGGCTATAAATGGCAACAGAATCCCAAACAGCTCCAAGAACTAAAGAACTACTCCGACACCATCATACGTGATTATGGGTTAACCGTTACACATGGTAAAAATAATCATCACATGAAATCAGGAGAATATAGGAGTTTAGTCAAGGTGAAAAGTTGGAAACATGAACTGGAGAAAACCATTGAAATCTGCAAGCATAATTCCATCAATAGGCAAGATTTTATTACCAACATGGAAGCCTTTGGCTACAAGGTGAAGTGGACAGACACACGAAAATATATCACCTTTACAACCCCTAGTGGGAAAAGATGCAGGGACAATAAGCTATCAGAAGACTATTCAAAAGACGCTATTGAAAGAAGATTAGGATTTAATCACAGCCTAGGAAATCGTCAGGACATGAAAAATACTGTAGATGGATGGTTAACAGCTATATCAAATCTTTTAACAAATAATGATCATGCAAATGATAAAAAGTATTATCCATTATCAACCATTGAATACAAAGACATGATAGCCAACATGAAACAAAATTCAGGATTAGATTGGGATAAACAGCAGAGCTATGAGGAGGAACTAGAAATGTAGATAGGAGGTCTATAAAATGCCTAAGAGACGCTTAAAACAATTCTTAAAGGGGCGTGAATAGATGACAAGATTACCAACAGGTAGAGCATTAAAAGCTATGGAAAACATTGATGTTTCAACGGTAAATAAACAAGAACTTGTTGATATAAGAGATGTCCATATAGAAAAGCACCAATCAAAAGAAGAAAAAATAAAAAGTTTCATTGATCAAGTTAAAAACCCCTATTGCTATAAATGTGGCAACGTGGTCGTCAAGGTGAGCTATGACAAAAACAAAGTAACCATGCAAGAGAAAATGAAACATTACCTATCAGATTTATAAACTTAGAAGCGTATATACCAAATTATGGACTTTGGGCTGTCCTTGTGGTATGATGCCATTAGGACAGCAGTACGCTACCCCTAAATGTTATATGTTTCTAAGTTAATTCTTATACATTTAGGAGGGCGCATTATGAACAAGAATATTGAAGAAAAAACCTATCATGTTGCCATGTATTTACGTTTATCCAAAGAAGATGGTGACAAAGCAGAAAGCGATAGTATCGCTAACCAACGAGAATTGATACAATCCTATCTTTCCAACAAGCCAAATATGCATCTCAAGTCCATAAGGATTGATGATGGTTATTCAGGTGTCAATTTTGAGCGTCCAGCCTTTCAAGCCATGATGGATGATATAAAATCTGGTCGTATTAATTGCGTCATTGTAAAAGACCTATCAAGAATGGGTAGAAACTACATTGATACAGGACGCTATCTTGAGCAAATATTTCCCTTTTTCAGCGTAAGATTTATAGCCATAAATGATGGCATTGACAGTTTCAATGAATCAACAATGGATAACATGTTAATACCTTTTAAGAACCTTATTAATGATGCCTATCTTAGAGATATTTCTATTAAGATCAGGAGTCAGTTTGATGTAAAGAGAAAAAAAGGTGAGTTTATCGGTTCGTTTAGTCCTTATGGTTACAAGAAATCTTCTGAACATCATAATAAACTGGTTATTGATGAAGAAGCGGCAGACACCGTAAGAACTATATTCAAATGGAAAAAAGAAGGCATGAGCCATCAAGGTATAGCTGATAAATTAAATAGCTTAGGTGTATTATCACCTATGGAATATAAAAAATCAAAGGGAAGCAATTTCAAAACCTCTTTTAAAGTTAATGATAAAGCCAAGTGGACTCATGTATCCGTCTTAAGGATACTAAAAGACGAAGTCTATATCGGCGTCATATCCCAAGGGAAAAGAGTCACAGTTAATTATAAAATCAAACAACGTATAGAGAAACCAAAAGAAGAATGGGTACGTGTAGAGGACGTACACGAGCCTATTATCTCTAAGGAACTATTCCAAACAGTACAAGAGGTACTTCTAAAAGATACACGTATAGCACCTAATAAGAAGAAAGTATATCTGTTTTCAGGTATGCTTATTTGTGGTGACTGTGGTAATTCAATGGTCAGGAAATCAGCAGTATCCGGTGAGAAAAAATATGTCTATTATGTTTGCAATACCTATAAGAATCAAAAGAAGTGTAGCAGTCATTCCATTAAAGAAGAAGCATTAAAAGAAACCATACTACATGTTATTCGTAAGCATATATGTAAATGCTATAATGAAAA
>NZ_BTPT01000032.1:0-130292 GCF_054408565.1 Vallitalea sediminicola | reverse complement strand
GCCGCTTTCCACTATTTAAATCACCCGAAGGTTCATTAAGTAGCTTCTCGCTCGACTTGCATGTGTTAAGCACGCCGCCAGCGTTCATCCTGAGCCAGGATCAAACTCTCATGTTAAAGTTTCATCTTGACCAGATTGCTCTGGCTTATATTTTATAGACTATCGTCTTTATCCATTTTATTTACTAAGGATTTTTTTGGGTAAAACTTATTACTAAGTTTTTGGTTGTTTCACTGTTCAGTTTTCAAGGTTCTGTGTTATTTGCTGTTGTTGTTTTTTATGAGACAACGAAATATATCTTATCATGCATTTCAACATTTGTCAACAACTTTTTTTATTTTTTTTATTTTTTTCATTTTCATATAATTGTTAATGGCGGAGAAGGAGGGATTTGAACCCTCGCGCCGCGTAAACGACCTATACCCTTAGCAGGGGCACCTCTTCAGCCACTTGAGTACTTCTCCACAACTGAATCATATGAAATATTTAATTTTGCCCTAACGAGTAGCGCAAAAGTTATTATACTAGAGGATACCTATAATGTCAATACGTTTTTTGCATTTTTTATTAATTATTAAATTTTATCCTCGTATACTGGAGAAAAACGTCTAGTTTCCATTGATTCAACTTTCATTTAATCTCTTATACCATTACTAATCCTTTTTAAATATACTATACTTTTACACTTTTGAAATTAAAATATTCATCTATCTTCTATATAATTAAAAAAAATAATTAATATTGCATTCTATACAAGATATAGCAAACTCTATTTAAATCTACTATATCTTGTATACATTTTTAATTATTCTTTTATATATGGTTCTCCATCAGCGGCTGGTGCAACAGATTTTCCGATGAATCCCATGAGTATTACTAGTGTTAGTATATATGGAACCATAGATAATACATCTATAGGTATAGGTATGTTCTTTCCGCCTATGAACACAACTAAAGCTTGCGCTCCCCCAAACACTAGACATGCACCTAATGCACCTTGTGGTTTCCAGTTTCCAAATATCATTGCTGCTAATGCAATAAATCCTTGACCAGATATTAAAGTTGGGAAGAAATTAGATGCTACTGCTAAACTCATGGAAGCACCACCAAAACCGGATAAAACACCTGATAATATTACACATATATATCTGGTTCTATGTACACTTATTCCCAGTGTATCTGCAGCTTCTGGATGTTCTCCAACTGCCCTAACCCTAAGACCAACTTTAGTCTTATATAATATGAACCACATAATCAGTGCAAAAAGAAATGCTAAGTAAACGGTTATTTCTTGATTAAATATATTATCTAAAAACGAATACTCAGGAAAAACTCCCTTAAACAACTTAGGAATTTTATTTTCTAGAGGAATACTTTTTGTCATGAATTTTCCATCAAAAAATTTTCTACACAAAAATAGTGAAAGTCCTGGTCCTAAAAAGTTAATAGCAATCCCAGAAACAACTTGTTCAGCTCCAAGTGTAACAGATGCTACTGCGTGTAATAACGCTAATATACCTGCACCTATTCCAGCACATATTAGTCCAAGCCACCAAATACCTGAATAATAACCTACAGTGGCTCCAATAAAGGCTCCCATAGTCATCATGCCTTCTAGTCCGATGTTAAAAACCCCAGATCTTTCTGATATAACGCCTCCTAATGAAGTATATATCAAAGGTGTAGAATACATTAATGTAGTTCCTAATATAAAACCTATACTATTCATCTAGTCACCCCTTTTCTACCTGTTAAACGTTTTAATACCTTAACTATTCTAGGAATTGCTATAAAAAATATAATAGTACCAATCATTATATTAATTATCTCTTTTGGCGCTTCAATAGGCCTAGCTTGTATTTTTGATCCTCCGTATTTTAATGCTCCAAAAAATATACCTGAGAAAATACATGCTAATGGTGAATTACCTGCTATTAACGCAACTCCTATTCCATCTAAGCCATATCCTTCCATTGCAGATAGAGTTGTTATCCCTTTTGATACTCCAATTATCATAAGAGCACCAGCTAATCCACTAATGGACCCTGATATAAACATTGAGGTGACTATGTTTCTCTTTACATTAATTCCTGCATAATCAGCAGCAAATCTATTATAACCAACAGCTCTTAGTTTGAATCCTAATGTAGTCTTATTTAATATAAACCAAATTAAGATTGCTGCCAATATAGCTATTATTATTCCATAATTGACTGGAGATTTTAGAATATCTCTTATTCCAGGATGTTCTATTAACCATTTTTTTCCCGATTCAGAGCTTTTGAATCCTTCTAAAAATACAATACTTGCACTATCTTTAATAGTATGAGCTTTATTAGTACGTGCAAAAAATGCAGGTATATTAATAACAGCATTATGAGCGTATAAAGCAATCCAGTTCAACATAATAGAGGATATTACCTCGTGAATACCAAATTTTGCCTTTAAAACTCCAATTAAAGCTCCCCACAAACCTCCAAATATGATTGCTGTCAACATAACTGCTATAGGATGAATTACTGGAGGTAGATTGAAAAAGTATCCAGCCATTGAAGCGACTATTGTCCCTACTATAAATTGCCCTTCTGCTCCAATATTCAATAATCCTGTTTTAAGGGCAAATGCTATAGATACCCCCGTTAATATTAATGGAGTAGATTTAATAATTGTATAGGCAATGTACTTAGGTTTACTAAAGACGCCTTTTATTATGACGCCATATATTTGAAGAGGATTATAATTGGCAATAAGTAATATTATAGCTGTTATAATAAATCCAAACAATATTGACAAGAGTGTCAATTTAGTTGTTGATTTTAATAGTTTTTTCTTCTCCATTATTTTTTGCCCCCTGCCATCTCTAATCCTAATTTTGCCTCTGTCGCTTCTTTTGCATCTACTATATAATTAATCTTTCCTTCATATATTACTGCAATACGGTCTGATACATTCATTACTTCATCAAGCTCAAGTGAAATTAATAAAACAGCTTTATTCTTATCTCTTTGCTTAACCAATTCTTTATGTACATACTCAATAGCTCCTACATCAAGACCTCTTGTTGGTTGTGTAGCTATCAATAACTCTGGATTATTCATAATTTCTCTAGCTATAATTACTTTTTGCTGATTTCCACCAGAGAGTGATTTGGCTAACACTGTTTCATCAGTTGGTCTTATGTCAAATTGTTCAATTAAACTTTTAGCATTATCAATTATCTTATCTTTTTGTAGAATACCTTTTTTTGAAAATGGTTCTTTATGATAATTTTCTAATATCATATTTTCATAGATACTAAAATCAAGAACCAAACCAACTTTTTGCCTGTTCTCTGGTATTGTTGATACTTTATTATCAATTATTTTTCTAGGTGACATATTGGTAATGTCTTTTCCATTTATCTTAACATGTCCTTTTTCAATCTTTCTAAGACCTGTTATAGCTTCAACTAGTTCACTTTGCCCATTACCATCTACACCAGCTATTCCAAAAATTTCTCCTTTTTTAACTTCTAGAGATAAACCATCTACAGCTACTAAACCCCTATTGTTTTTTACTGTAATGTTATCAATAGACAATACAGTATCAGTTGTTTCTCTATCCTCTTTAGGTACTTTGAATGTTACTTCTCTACCTACCATTTTAGATGCTAACTCTTCTTCTGTTACTTCATCTACTTTTACTGTATCAATTCGTTTTCCTCTTCTGATTATTGTACAGTTATCAGCTACCTGTTTTATCTCTTTTAACTTATGAGTAATTATTATTACTGATTTACCTTCTTTTGTTAAGTTATCAATTATTGTAACTAACTCTTTTATTTCTTGAGGTGTAAGCACGCTTGTAGGTTCATCCAATATTAACATATCAGCTCCTCTGTATAGAGCTTTTAGTATTTCTACCCTTTGCTGCATACCTACAGTTATATCTTCAATTTTGTCATCAGGATTTACATATAAACTATATTTTTCAGATAATTCAACAATATCTTCTTTGGCTTTTTTCATATCTAACACACCATATTTAGTTATCTCGCTGCCAAGGATAATATTCTCTACTACTGTAAAAGGTTCAACTAGCATAAAATGTTGATGTACCATACCTATTCCATTAGATATTGCTATATTAGGAGTGTTTACATTTACTTTATCTCCGTTAATATATATTTCACCGCTTGTTGGCTCTATCATTCCATATAATTGATTCATTAGAGTAGATTTACCTGCTCCATTTTCTCCTAATAGTGCATGAACTTCTCCTTTATACACTGTAAGATTGATATTATCATTAGCAACTAGATGACCAAATTTCTTAGTAATGTTTATCATTTCAATTACTCTGGTTTTATAATCTATATTATGCAAAATATCTATCCTTTCTCTATTTAGTTGACTAAAATCACAGCTCAGACAATATGTCTGAGCTGTTTAGGAGTCTAGTAACTATTTATCACCATATAATTCATCATATTCTTCTCTTGTTTTTGGAACAATTATCTTACCATCAATTATGTCTTTTTCTAATTGTTCAACTTCTTTTAATATATCTTCTGGTACAGCTTCTGATGATGTTGGTGCTATTCCTACTGCTCCATCAACTAAACCATAGTTAATATTAGTTCCACCTGCAAATTTTCCTTTTTTTAGATCTTCTGCAACCATATATATAGCTTGGTCAACTCTCTTAACTGCTGATGTTATAATTGCTTCTTTTCCCAATTTAGCTCTTTGGTCTTGGTCTACACCTATAACATATTTTCCATTTTCTTCAGCTGATTCTATTACTCCTACTCCAGTAAATCCTGCAGCATGGAATACAATATCAGCTCCATTTTGATACATACTGTTTGCTATTGCTTTTCCTTTTGCAGTATCACCAAATGAGTTAGCATATTGAATTTGTATTGTTGCATCTGGATTAGCTGTTTTTACTCCAGCTCTATATCCACTCTCAAATCTCCATATAACATCAAACTCTTCTCCACCAACAAAACCAACATTGTTAGTTTTAGTCATTTTACCTGCTATGTATCCTACTAAAAACGAAGGTTCTTGTTCACTGAATGTAACACCTAATAAATTATCTAGTGGTTCATTATATGCGTTATCTATAATTGCATATTTTCTGTCTGTATTAGTTTCAGCAGCTTTATACACAGCATCAGCCATTAAGTATCCTATACCCCATATTAGATCATTACCTTGATCATATAATGTTTCTAGATTAGGGTCATAATCTGATTCTTGAGTTGATTCAAGAAATTCTGCTGTTATACCTAATTCATTTTGGGCTCTTTCTAATCCTTCCCAAGCAGATTGATTAAATGATTGATCGTTAATTCCACCTGTATCAGTTACCATACATATTTTTAAATCACTTTTATCTGCTTCTTGTTCTTTCGAGTCTTCATCTTCAGTATTATTTATGTCTTCTTGTGAGTCTGCATCAGATTCTTGATCATCATTCACCTCATTGCCTTGACCTATTGTATCTTCTTCCTTTTTCTCTCCACAACCGGTTAATAGAAGAGTAAACACCATAGTCATCATAACAATAATTGATAATACTTTTTTCATCTTATAACAATCCTCCCATATCTACATAAAAATATTAAATTATTACATAAAAAATATTGTTTTTTACTAAACCATTATTTTAGGTTAGTATTTTACCTTTATAAATTGAAGAACAAAATATTATTATAATATTAACATATCATCCAACTCATAATAAGAAAACTTATTTTTTTTGTAATAATCTTATACTTATATTATCACATCATGGTTATTTTGTCATAATTTTTACCCAAATATTTATTGTTATTTCAAAAAACCAAAAAAAGCATTATATCAATATATAAATGTTATTGATATAATACTTCTATAAATAATGTATTATTTAATTATAATAATTTTTATTAAGTGTTTATTAATCATAGGTTTATTTATTATTAATTAATAATTTTATAAGTTCTTCTGAAGGTTGAATCTCAAATAGATTTAATTTATCATCCTCTTCATATATACAGTAATATATATCTAAGTTCTTGAGATTTTTATTTAACTTCTTTTTTGTGAAATATTTTTGTTTTTTATCATTTGCATAATCACTACTTGTAACGGGTTTTATCTTCTTTATTTGATTGGTATTAATATTTATTAATATTTTTTCTTTTGAACCTGTTAATTCCTGTATAATGAATTCATTTTCAATTAACATGTATTTGTAAGAGGTTATATATTTCTTTATAATAATATAAGATAATACCGTTGCGATTATCAATGTCAAACCATCGATGATACTTGTGTTTAGTTTTAGTGTATTCCCTAAGAAATTAAAAAGTATCAATAATATTGCACCTATTATTATAAAAATGAGCATTTTTAATGGTGATATTTTTTCCTTTTTTGTTATTTCTTGATGCATAGTTACATCCCCTAACTCTTATTTATTATATTTTAATAGGATATTTCTATAAAGCTTTATTTATATAATTTTGTATTTGTTTTTTTCTGTTTCATATAGATTATTTCCTTCACTATCAATTACAACTACTAAAGGTAGATCTTTTACTTCCATTTTTCGTACTGCTTCTGTTCCTAAATCATCATATGCTATTATATCAACTTTTTTGATTTTATCAGCTAGAAGAGCTGCTGCTCCACCAACTGCTGCAAAATACACTGCTTTATTTTTTATCATACTATCAATTACTTCTTTACTTCTGTCACCTTTTCCTATCATACCTTTTAGACCTCTATCTAATAGGTAGGGTGCATAAGGATCCATTCTATAACTTGTAGTTGGCCCTGCTGAACCAATTATTTCTCCTTTTTTTGCTGGTGATGGTCCTACATAATATATAATATTATTATTGACATCAAATGGTAACTTACCACCTTTTTCTAATTGTTCAACCATTCTCTTATGTGCCGCATCCCTAGATGTATATAATACACCTGATAGTAATACTTTGTCTCCAGCCTTTAGGTCTTTAACTTTTTCCTCTGTTAGAGGAGTGCTTATTTCCACAGTCATATTCTATACCTCCCATAATTTTTGAATTTAGATAATTCGTGTACTATGTCTAGTAGCATGACAACTAATATTAACAGCAACTGGTAATCCTGCTATATGTGTTGGATAAGTTTCAATGTTTACTGCCAGTGCTGTAGTTCTTCCACCTAATCCTCCTGGTCCTATTCCTAGTTTATTTATCTTATCTAATAATTCTTCTTCCATATCTTTAATATATTCTTTTGATGAGTTAATGCCTACTGGTCTTAGTAAGGATCTTTTGGCTAAGAAAGCTGCTTTTTCAAATGTACCTCCTATACCAACTCCAACTATCATAGGTGGACATGCATTACCACCTGCTTGTTCTACTATTTTTAATATAGCTTTTTTAGCACCTTCTATACCATCTGCTGGTTTTAACATAGCAATTTTACTCATATTCTCACTACCAAATCCTTTGGGTGCAACTGTTATTTTTATTTTATCACCCTCAACTATATCATAGTGAATTATTGCAGGAGTATTGTCTTTTGTATTTTCTCTAAAAAATGGATCTTTTACAACAGATTTTCTTAGAAAACCTTCTTCATATCCCTGCCTTACACCTTCATTAATGGCATCGGTTATAGACGCACCTGTTATATGTACATCTTGCCCTATTTCACAAAATATTACTGCCATACCTGTATCTTGACACATAGGCATCATTTTATTCTTTGCTATCTCTGCATTTAGTTCTATTTGTTCTAATATACCTTTTCCAATTGGTGATTCTTCCTTTTTCTTGGATTCTTTTATAGTATCTAATATGTCTTTACTTACATAGCAGTTAGCTTCTATACACATTTCTTTAATCTCTTTTGTTATAAGATTAACTGATATTTCCCTCATAGGAATTCCTCCTTACAAAAAAGTTTATTTAATATCTCTTTCTATCTTAATAAATTAAAACATATTCGTCAAGAAAAAGGATATTAATCTTAGTTAATATCCTTTTTTACATTATATATTTCTTGATATAGATTTATTATCTTTTTATATTCAGATTCGGTTATTTCTCCTTTTAACTCATTACTTCTTACTCTATTTAGCAATCCAATCGTTTCTGCTTTTTTTATATAATCTACAGCCCAGTTACTAATGCTATGATAGCTATAGCTGTATGATTTATAATCGTTTAATTTAATCTTACCGTTTTCCTTTTCATAGGATCTTATTAACAAGGTATATACTTGTTCTTTTGTTATATTTTCCTTAGGACGAAATGTATTATCACCAAAACCACTTACTAAATCATTTTTATAGGCTGTATATATATATTTGGCACTATCTGATTTGATATCTATATCTTTAAATATTTTCTTTGGTTCTAGAATATCAATGTTTAATGCTTTTACAAGATATTCAGTAAATTTACCTCTATCTAAGGGATTGTCTTTTGACTCTGTTTTAAAATTTATAATATACTTAGATTTTTTTTCATTGGGTATAGTACTGTTTTGAAAAATAAAGTCAACATTTATTGAAACTTGATAATTGGTATCATATTCTAATTTTTTTAGTGGTAATATGATTAAACTGTTATCAATATATTTATCATCCTGTGGTAATATGATTTTAGTTTTTACCTCAATCCCTTTGTCCTCATTTTCTAGTTTAATCTTATTATTATATATTCTTCTAATTTTCTTTTTATCTGAATAGTAACTAAGTGTAATAGGCACACCAACATTACTATATTCTATATCTAAATCTCTATATGGATTGATTTTATAATTATTTTCCCAAGTGATAGGTACATTTTCCATATTTTCATATGGATATATTACAATTTTTTTATTTTTAACTGTTAAATCTCTTGATTTTCCTCCAAGGTCAAATGTATACATATCTTTATATGAACCCATACCTATATGTTGATATAATGGATCTAAAAATGATATTCTGGAATATGGATTATTAATTAAATCAACAACCCCATTTTTGAAATTATCCAAATTATTATTTATAAATTCAGTTATGTAAGGATTAAAATAGGAGTAATAGGATGCTCTATCCCAGCTATATCTTCCTCTATAATATTTGTTTCCGCTTTCCTCAATAAGGGAAAAATTATTATTTACAGACATATATTTACTATGATTAGCAGCGGATGATTCTAACTGCTTACTGTTCTCAATAGGTCTGACTGATACCTTTTCTCGTATATCATTTATATATTTAATAGCTTCGTGTGGTTCATCTTCAGAAGCATAAATGTTTATATTACAGATGATACTTACAACTATAATTAAATATAATATTTTCTTTATATTCTTTATTATCACGTCTTCACCTCCAACATAAACTAACCTCTTAGTTATATGTTAATAGTTAACTAGTCCTATATACTATTATAACAGATATACTTGGATTTACTGTTACATGTATATTACAACTTGGAGGTAATAATCAGGCTTTTAGCTATAAATATTCTAAAGAAAAAGGTTACATAAAGTCTTACTAGACTCTATGTAACCTCTTTGAATTATTCTTTATTATTGTTTATTATCTTCTTCAATTTCTTTCTCAACATCTTCTACTACTTCATCTTCATCTATATCCATATCAATCTCTTCAATCTCTTCTTCATGAGTTACTTCTTCTTTTATCCTTGCTATACCTGCTACCATTATATCGTCACCTAAATTCATTAGTCTAACACCCGAAGTAACACGACCAAATCTAGAGATATCTCTTACTCTAATTCTTATGACTATACCTTCTGTAGTTATTATCATAAGTTCATTATCTTCATTAACAGCTTTAATTCCTATTACATTACCTGTTTTCTCCATTATTTTATAAAACTTGACTCCTTTACCACCACGTCTTTGAGTAGTAAATTCATCTATGTCAGTTCTCTTTCCTAATCCATTTTCCGATACTACTAATAAGTCAGTACCTTGTGATGTTAATTGCATACCTATTACTTCATCATCATGATTAAGATTCATACCTCTAACACCCATGGACGTTCTACCAATAACTCTTACATCACTTTCACTAAATCGTATACATTGACCATATTTAGTTCCAAGAATTATGTCTTGTTCGTTATCTGTTAACTTAACTTCAATTAAATCGTCATCTTCTTTTAGAATTATTGCTTGAAGACCACTAATTCTGATATTAACATACTCCATGATATTACTCTTCTTAATTATACCTTTTTTAGTTGCCATAAGAAGATATCTGTCTTCTCTATATTCACTTAAAGGTATTACAGCTGTTATTTGTTCGTCTGAATCTAACTGTAATAAATTAACTAGAGCTGTACCCCTTGCTGTTCTACTAGCTTCAGGTATTTCATATGCTTTTAATCTATATACTTTACCTTTATTTGTGAAGTATAATATAAAGTGATGAGTGGATGTAATAAATAAGTTTTGTATGAAATCCTCATCTCTTGTTTGCATACCTTTAATACCTTTTCCACCTCTATGTTGGCTTTTATAAGTATCTATTGGCATTCTTTTAATATATCCAAGGTGAGTCATAGTAATAACTGTTGGTTCTTTTTTGATAAGATCCTCTAGAGAGATTTCTCCTTCATCATAAGTTATTTCTGTCCTTCTTGGATCACCATATTTTTCTTTGATTATTAATATTTCTTCTTTGATAACAGCATATAATAATTTGTCATCTGCTAATATGGCTTTCAATTCTTTTATTTTTTCCATTAATTCTCTATATTCGTTTTCTATCTTTTCTCTTTCCAGACCAGTTAATGCTCTAAGTCTCATATCAACTATAGCTTGAGATTGTACTTCACTAAATTCAAATCTATCTATTAAATTAAGTTTGGCTTCAGCTGTGCTTTTAGAAGCTCTGATAATCTTAATAACTTCATCAATAAATTCTAGAGCTTTTAACAATCCATCTAAGATATGTGCTCTATTCTCAGCTTTTTTCAATTCATAGTTGGTTCTTCTTGTAACAACTTCTTTTTGGTGCTCTAAATAATATACAAGCATTTGTTTTAAGTTGAGTATCTTAGGTTCATTGTTAACAAGAGCAAGCATATTGATACCAAATGTGTCCTGTAGCTGAGTATGTTTGTATAATTGATTCAATATGACGTTAGCATTAGCATCACGTTTTAATTCAATAACAACACGCATACCTTTACGGTCTGATTCATCTCTTAGATCAGAAATACCTTCTATTTTTTTTAACTTAACTAATTCAGCAATTTTTTCTATTAATCTTGCTTTATTAACTTGGTAAGGTAGTTCTGTAACTATTATTCTCTGTTTATTTCCTGGCATTGGCTCAATATCAACAGCTGCTCTTACTTTAACTTTACCTTTACCAGTTCTGTAAGCTTGTTTTATACCATTCTTTCCTAAAATCTTACCATAAGTAGGAAAATCAGGTCCTTTTATTATTTCTAGAAGCTCATCTAATTCAGTTTCTCTATCTTCAATCGTTTTGTTATCAATAATTTTAACAACACCATCTATTACTTCATTCAAGTTATGAGGTGGTATGTTAGTTGCCATTCCAACTGCAATTCCAGATGTTCCGTTTACTAGTAAGTTAGGAAATCTTGCTGGTAAGACTACTGGTTCTTTTAATGATTCATCAAAGTTAGGTTTGTAATCAACAGTATCTTTACCTATATCAGCTAATAATTCCATTGACATTTTACTCATTCTAGCCTCTGTATAACGCATTGCAGCTGCACTATCACCATCAACAGAACCAAAGTTTCCATGACCATCTACTAATAGATATCTAGTAGAGAAATATTGTGCCATACGAACCATTGCATCATAGATAGAACTATCACCATGAGGGTGATATTTACCCATTGTATCTCCAACGATTCTTGCTGATTTACGGTAAGGTTTATCTGGCGATAAATTAAGTTCACTCATTGCATATAATATTTTCCTATGAACCGGCTTCAATCCATCTCTTACATCTGGTAGTGCTCTTGAGGCAATAACACTCATGGCATAGTCAATATATGATTTTTTCATTTCATCCTGTAGATCAACGGATATTATTTGATCGTATTCTTGTCTTTCATCCATTATATTAATCCTCCCAAATTAACAATGTTAATGTTAATTTATTATTTACTCAACTTATATTAAAACTGAAAAAGTTTAGTTATTTATAGCTTTAGCATATGTTTTAGATATCTAAATTTCTTACGTGCTTAGCATGTGATTGAATAAATTCACGTCTAGGTTCAACTTTGTCGCCCATTAATGTTGTGAATACTTCATCAGCACTTGCTGCATCATCTAATTCAACTTTTAATAATATTCTATTGTCAGGGTCCATAGTTGTATCCCATAATTGTTCTGCATCCATTTCTCCTAATCCTTTATATCTTTGAAGATTAATACCATCTCTTCCAATTTCAGTTAGTAATTTTTCTAAAACTCTATCGTTGTAAACATATTGTGATTTTTTATTTTTAGTAACTTTATATAGAGGAGGCTGTGCAATATACACTTTTCCCTGCTCAATAAGTTTAGGCATATAACGGTAGAAAAATGTTAATAATAGTGTTCTGATATGAGCACCATCAACATCGGCATCTGTCATAATAATAATTTTATGATACCTTAACTTTTCTATATCAAAATCATCTGATATACCTGTACCAAAAGCAGTTATCATAGCTCTAATTTCCTTATTGCTTAATATTTTATCTAATCTTGCCTTTTCTACATTGAGTATTTTACCTCTTAAAGGTAATATTGCTTGGGTCTGCCTTGATCTAGCTGATTTAGCTGAACCTCCGGCTGAATCTCCCTCAACAATATATATTTCACATTTAGTTGGATCTTTATCAGAACAATCCGCTAGTTTTCCTGGTAAACTAGTACTTTCTAATGCACTTTTCCTTCTTGTCAAATCTCTAGCTTTTCTTGCAGCATCTCTTGCACGGCTTGCCATTAATGCTTTTTCTAGTATTATTTTGGCTACTGTTGGATTTTGTTCTAAGAAATAAGTAAGTTGTTCAGATACTATAGAATCAACAGCACCTCTTGCTTCACTATTTCCTAATTTTTGTTTTGTTTGTCCTTCAAATTGTGGATCTTCAATTTTTATACTGATAACAACTGTTATTCCTTCTCTTACATCTTCACCAGATAAGTTTTTCTCATTATCTTTTAATATTTTGTTTTTTCTGGCGTAATCATTAAGGGTTTTTGTAAAAGCTGTTTTAAATCCACTTAAATGAGTTCCACCCTCAGGTGTATTTATATTATTTACAAAAGCAAATATATTTTCTACATAAGAATCATTGTGTTGGAATGCAACTTCCACATATACTTTATCTTTTGTACCTTCTGTATATGCTATTTGATCGTATAAAGTGTCTTTATTTCTATTTCTATATTTTACAAATTCCTTGATACCACCTTCGTAATGGAATTCAAGTTCTTGAGGTCCTTGTTCTTCTCTGGTATCAATAAATTTCATTCTTAAACCTTTTGTCAAAAAAGCCATTTCTTGAAGTCTTTGTTTTAGAGTATGAAAATCATAGATAATTTCTTCAAAAATTTCCGTGTCCGGTTTAAAGTGTATATATGTTCCCGTTTTATCCGATTCTCCAATAACTTTTAATGGATGTTGTACTTTACCTCTTGCATAGTTTTGTTCGTATATTTTACCATCAGTATATATCTGAACTTTCAACCATTCAGAAAGAGCATTTACAACTGAAGCACCAACTCCATGTAAGCCTCCAGATACTTTATAACTGCCACCACCAAATTTACCACCTGCATGTAGAATTGTAAAAACCACTTCTACTGCTGGTATCCCTTTTTGATGATGTATCCCTACTGGTATTCCATATCCATTATCTAAAACAGATATTGAATTGTCTGGATGTATTGTTATTTCTATATAATCACATCTACCTGCTAAAGCTTCATCAATGGAGTTGTCAACAATCTCATAAACAAGATGATGCAATCCTCTTGAAGAAGTACTACCAATATACATACCTGGTCTTTTTCGAACAGCTTCGAGCCCTTCTAAAACTTGAATATGACTTTCATTATATTCAGATAAATTACTCATAATAAACCTCCTGCTATATCATTAGATACGCATAATTATACGCATATATTTATCATTTATATATGTTAATTAATTAAATACATATCCATATGTATTAATTAAATTGTTATTTATACCTATCTTAACTATTATATATTAGTCTATAAATTAATGCAAATAGGGTATAACAACTATTTATTAAATTTTTTATTATCTATTATTTAATTCATGTAGAGTTACTTTTCCTTCACTTACTTTATATAATTTTCCAATATCAATACTGTTTTTTATATAATCTTCAACACCTGTGCAAGTAACAATTGTTTGAATATTCTCTAAAGAATTTATTAGATATTTTTGTCTATCATCATCTAATTCTGATAATACATCATCTAGAAGCAGAATAGGTGTATCTTCAATCTTATCCTCAACCAATCTTATTTCAGATAATTTTAGTGATAGCGCCGCAGTCCTCTGCTGACCCTGTGAACCATATTTTCTGATGTCTATACCATTAACCAAGAACATCATATCATCTCTATGAGGTCCAACGCTTGTTGTTCCAAATCGTATGTCTTTTTCAAGATTGTTCTCTAATTTTTGTTTAAAATCTATATCACTTATATTTTTTTCATATTCGATTTGAAGATTTTCTTTATTTCCGGAGATATCAGAATGTATTTTATTAATAATCTCGTTGAGATCACTTATAAATTCTTCTCTCCTATATATAATTTTAGTACCATACTGGACTAATTGATTATCCCATATACTTATAGTCTCGTCAATTATATTGATTTTTTTCAATTTTTTTAATAAATTATTTCTTTGCTTTAGAATTTTTTGGTATTGTTGCAAGTTATAATAATAAATATTATCTAATTGGCATAATTCTAAATTTAAGAATCTTCTTCTTTCTTTAGGACCGTTCTTTATTAATCCCAGATCCTCTGGTGAAAAAATTATAACGTTAACGATACCTAACAATTCATTAAGTTTCTTTATTGGAATCCTGTTTATAGCTATACCTTTTCTATTATTTTTTTTTATGTGTATATCTATAATCTCGTCAATACCTCTTTTATTAACAGTAAGTTTTATATGTGCTTCGCTGTTATCTAAGTTAATTAACTCTTTATCATTGCTTGTCCTATGAGATTTTGAAGTTGCACACAAATAAATGGCTTCAATGATATTAGTTTTTCCTTGAGCATTTTTTCCAAATAATATATTGATTCCATCTGAAAAGTTGACACCACAATATCTATAATTTCTATAATCTTTTAGTGATAACGTCTTTATAAACATATTTAAGCACTCCACATAAGTTAATTTTCTTGATAAAAGTTAAAGCACATATAATAAATACTAACCTAAATGACTTTAATCTCTCCATATCCAGCTACACTCACAATATCTTCCGGATGTAGTTTTTTACCTCTTCTTGTTTCTACTTCTCCATTAACAGTTACTTCACCGTTAGTTATTAATATCTTAGCATGTACCCCTGAATCAGCGGCTCCAGCTAATTTTAATAATTGACCTAGTTTAATGTACTCATCTTTAATTTTTATTTCTTCCATTTTTTTAATCCTCTCATAACTAAAAGTTAATTATTGTTATAAATCTTATCTTATTCTGATTGGAACAATTAGATATTTATATTCATCTCCATCTACTTGCTTAATAATACAAGGACTATGAGGATTAGTGAATCGTAAGTTAATATATTCATCATCAATTACTTTTAGAGCATCAATAAAATATTTTGGATTAAAGGCAATTTCTAGTTCATTACCCTCTCGTTCAATATCAATTTCTTCGTATACATCTCCAAAATCTGTATTTGAAGTAATAATCATACTATCATTTTGTATAGTAATCTTAATAGGGTTATTCTTAGTTTCTCTAGATATTAAAGCTGCTCTATCAATACTATTCAACAGTTCTTGTTTATCGACTTTGATTAATGTATCGTAATCTTTTGAGAAAAATTGTTCATATTTGGGAAAATCTCCTTCTAAAAGTCTAGAAACTATAATGCTTTCTTCTAGTTCAAACAATACATGTTTATCTGTAAAATAAATCATTACATTTTTTTCTTCATCTGTATCTAATATCTTGCTAATTTCATTTAATGTTTTTCCTGGTACAACTACGTTAATACTATCAAATTCTGATTCAAAATCTAATTTTCTAATAGAAACTCTATGAACATCAAGAGATACTATATTTAATTCACTATTCTTAATCTCTAATAATTCACCTGTTAGAATAGGTCTTATTTCTTCAAGAGCTATAGAAAATATTGTTTGTCTTATCATTTCTTTTAATTTTAGTTGAGATACTTTAATACATTTTTCTTTTGATACATTAGGTAATTGTAAAAAGTCTTCTCCTGAACTACCAGAAATATTGAACTTGGATTTTTCACATATTATAGTCGTGTAATTTTTTTCATCAACTGTTATTTCCACTTCATTATCAGGTAATTTCTTAACTATCTCAGAAAATATCTTAGCTTTTAAAGCAACTGTTCCAGTTTCAATAATATTAGCATTTACGTTACTTTCAATACCAAGTTCTAGATCATTACTGATTAACTTGAACCCACTTGATGTTGCTTGTAATAAAATACATTCTAAGATTGGTAATGTTGTTCTAGTTGATACAGCTTTCAAAACTGTTGTTACTCCATTTAATAAATCACTTTTACTACAAGTTAATTTCATAATTGTTAATAACTCCTTTCACGTGTATATATAGATAATATATATTTTTTTATAGTAATTATAGTAATAAGGCTTGTTAATATGTTAATAAGTATTCTAAACCCTTATTGTTAGTAACTGTTGACAAATGTAATAAGTCTGTTGATTAATTCATTTTTTTTAATAAAGTATCCACAGGTGAAAAGGGGTTGTACACGTGGCAAATGTTTTGCACAGGTTATGCATATATTCTTAACACCCTTATGTTGATAACTTTATAGCCCTAAAAAAAATTATAATGCATTTATCTATAAGTTGAATTTATCAATAAACCATACATTATTCATCTTATTTTAAGTACATTATAATTTATTAAATGTAGCTTCTATTTCCCTGTTATTTTTTTTGTAAGTATTTCTATAGTGTTTTTTAATGCACTATCTCTTTGGATATCTTTACTTATCTTTTCATACCCATGTATAATTGTTGTATGATCACGTTTACCAAGTATTTGTCCTATCTTAGGTAGCGATAGATCTGTCAATGTTCTTGATAAATACATTACTATCTGTCTTGGATAAGATATGTCTCTTGGTCTTTTTTTGGACACTATATCTGTAGGGTTAATGTTATAGTGTTCTGCAACAATTTCTAATATGAATTCTGGTGTAATTTCTTTATCTTTTTCTGGTGTTATCAAATCTTTTAGAGCATCTTCTGCTAATTCCTTGGTAAGGTCTTTATGTACTAAAGTTGAATAAGCAATAATTTTATTTATTCCGCCTTCAAGTTCTCTAATATTAGATTTAATGTTGGTAGCAACATATTGAATAACATCATCAGGTAAATCAAGATGTTCAAGTTCAGCTCTTTTTTGTAGTATGGCCATTCTTGTTTCATAATCAGGAGGTTGTATATCTGCTATTAATCCCCATTCGAATCTAGATCTTAATCGTTCTTCTAATGTTTCAATTTCTTTTGGTGGGCGATCGCTTGATATAATTATTTGTTTTTTAGCTTCATATAAAGTATTGAATGTATGGAAGAATTCTTCTTGAGTTCTTTCTTTTCCAGCAATAAATTGAATATCATCGACTAATAGTACATCTATATTACGATATTTTTGTCTGAATTCTTCATTTTTATCTTCTCTAATTGAATTTATTAATTCATTAGTGAATTTTTCAGAAGATACATATAATACTTTTGATTCGCTATTCTCCGAGAGAATAAAATGAGCTATTGAATGCATCAAGTGAGTTTTTCCTAATCCAACACCACCATATATAAAAAGAGGATTATATGCCTCTGCTGGTGATTCAGCAACTGCTAAAGCTGCAGCATGAGCTAATTTGTTATTGTTACCAACAACAAATGTATCAAATGTATATCTAGAATTGAGGCTATTATATTCATTATTATTAATAGTAGGTTGTCTTCTATTGGATCTTTTCCCTTCTTTTTCTATTTCACTAGGTAGCATGAATTTAATATTATATATTTCACCTACTATTTCTCTAATTGCGATTATGATTGATTTACTATATTTTCTTTCTATATAATCACGACCGATTTCATCATCGGTTTTTATTATGATTGTGTTGTCTTGTAATCTAATAGGCTCCAGGTTTTCTAGAAAAGTTTTGTAAGATATTTTTGAAATATCTGATTCATCCCTTAGTAACGCTTGAATTTTGTCCCATTTTTCAATAACGGAATGACTCATCATATATCCTCCTTTGCATTTTTAGGGGTATAATTCTTATATCATAGATACACAATCATAATAATATAAAAATTATACCGTAAAAATGAACATACTTATTCATTTTCATTCTAACTATCTACAATATATATTACTCTATACAGAACTAATTTTCAATCAAATAATGTTAAGGTGTGGATAAAAACTGTTGATAAGTTGTCTATATGGTATGTTGATAGTGTGGATAACTTGTATTGGTCCAATTTTATCCACATTGTGTTAATTAAAATAATGTACAGGTTGTTAATAGTTTATGATGTGCATAAATATAATGAAAACTCAGGATGTAAATTTTTGTAAAAAACGAAAAAAATGTAGACTTATCCACAATTATAGTGGTAGTTGTGGATAAATAGTTTTTAACATATTATCCACAAAATGTGGAAAAACCATTAAAAAACTGTGGATAATATTTTATAGAATTACTGTTTCTCCATACTTTAATTTATTAGAAACATTTTTTTCTTGACTAGAAGATAGTTTTTTAATATAATTAGAATAGTGCTTTTATGTAAATAGAACTATTACGCATTAGCATTAAGGTTAGTATTATGTAAATTATATGTATTTTGATAAATTGCTTATCATTAATATGGTACATGTTATTTAATACAAAAGAATATTGTTATATACTATGTAATTTTGAAGGAGGTGCTTTTTTATGAAAATGACATACCAACCTAAAACGAAACAAAGAAGTAGAGAACATGGTTTCAGAAAAAGAATGAGTTCTAAGAGTGGAAGAAGCGTTTTAGCAAGAAGAAGAGCAAAAGGTAGAAAAAGATTGTCAGCTTAAGGCCTCGTTTTGTGGCCTTTTATACTATCCTCCAAACCTAATAATACTAGAATTAACATTTTTGTTTTAAGGTTTAATAGACGTCTTATTACCTTATATCTATGGGAGGAAGTTATCTATGAACAGGACAGAATCGCTAAAGAAAAGGAAAGATTTCAAAATCGTTTTTAACAAGGGTAAATCCCTTGCAAATAATTATTTAGTTATGTATATTTATAGTAATGGAGATTCTATTAATCGGTTAGGAATTTCTGTAAGTAAAAAAGTTGGGAACAGTGTAGTTAGACATAGGGTCACTAGATTAGTAAAGGAAAATTATAGGCTTAATGAGAACAGAATAAAAACTGGATATAATATTGTTGTTATAGGAAGAGTTAATTCATTGAATGCTAATTTTAAAGATATAGAAAAATCATTATACAACTTATTGAGAAAACATAATTTATTAGAAAAAAAAGCGAAGTGATATATATATGAATGTCTTTAAAAGAGTTTCATTAAAATTTATAATTTTTTATAGGAAATATATTTCTCCTTTAAAAAGACCAACATGTATTTATACGCCTACTTGTTCAAAGTATGCTTATGAGGCTATTGTTAAATATGGATTTCTAAAAGGAGCTTGGTTAAGTATTAAAAGAATCTTAAAATGTCATCCATTTCATAAAGGTGGATATGACCCAGTACCATAAAATATAGGAGGAACTAATTTCATGTTATTGTCGAATATTGTTGTTCTAACACAGAGCAGTTCATTTATAATAGGTCCGATAGCTAAAGTTTTTGGTGCGATTATGGACGCTATATATAATTTATTTAGTGCAATAGGTATTGAATCTTTGGGAATCAGTATCATATTATTTACTGTTATTATTAGACTATTAATGTTACCTTTAGCTTTTAAACAACAAAAATCAATGATTGGTATGCAAGAAATCCAACCAAAGCTAAAGAAAATACAAGATAAATATAAAAATAAAAAAGATACAGAGTCACAAAATAAGTTGAGAATGGAAATGAGTCAATTATATCAAGAACATAATGTAAGTCCTTTTGGAGGATGTTTACCATTATTAATTCAATTTCCTATTATCATGTCATTATTTCAAGTTCTCAGAAATATACCAGCTTATATCATGAGCATAAAAGGTATTTACCTTAGTATTATAGCAAGTGTAAGAGGTGTAGCAGATTTTGGAACGTATATCACAGGATTAAATGAAGCTGCTAAAATACCAGTTAAGAATTTTGATATAGCTTCTAACGATAAAGTTATAGACTTATTAAGTACTTTAAGTTCATCTGATTGGACTAAGTTTACTGAGCATTTTAATTCAGTTGGAGATAAGATTGCTCCACTTGTAAATCAGTTAACAGATATTAATTATTTCTTAGGTATTAATTTAGCAGATAAGCCTAATTTAATGTCTGTCGGTCTTTTAATACCATTGTTAAATGTTGTTGTTCAGTTTTTAGTTTCTAAAACTACAATGAGCAGTAATAATAAAAACATGGATGAAAAACAAGCTGCTACAAATAAAACTATGATGTATACTATGCCTCTTATTACAGTATTCTTCGTTGTTACAATGCCAGCTGGTTTAGGTCTTTATTGGTTAACAAGTAGTTCTTTCCAATTAGTACAACAAATTATAATCAACAAACATCTAAAAAAAGACAAAATAAAATAACCCAAATAATTTCGCATAATTTATAAAGCAAAATAGAACTCACTATAGTTTGTAATGTTTATAAAATCGATAGGTAAGCTTTATTATATATACAACTTTTATTTAGATAAAAAATTGAATTGTTTACATTTGTACAAAAAGTTGAATATATAAAATTTAAGGAGGAAAGTTCTAAAATGAATTTTGTTGAAAAGACAGGAAAAAACGTTAATGATGCTATAACTGAAGCATTAATCGAATTGGGGACAACAAGCGATAAAGTTAATGTTGAAGTTATCGATAAAGGAGCAACTGGTATACTTAGTTTGTTCAGTTCAAAATTAGCTAAGGTAAAAGTTACTAAAAAAATAAATTTATCTGATGTAGCTACTGATTTTTTAGAAAATATATTTAGAGTCATGGATCTAAAAGTTACTATAATAGGTCAGCTTAAAGAACAAAATCTGGATATTGAATTAAGTGGTCCGAGTATGGGTGTTCTTATAGGTAAAAGAGGACAAACATTGGATTCGCTACAATACTTAGTAAGTTTGGTAGTCAATAAGGAATCAGATAAGTATGTAAGAATTAAATTAGATACTGAAAATTATCGTGAAAGAAGAAAAGAGACTCTTGAGAATTTAGCTAAGAATTTATCTTATAAAGTAAGAAAAACAAATAGAAAATTTAGCCTAGAGCCTATGAATCCTTATGAAAGACGAATAATTCATTCAACATTGCAGAATGATAAATATGTAGATACTCATAGTGAGGGAGAAGAACCATTTAGAAAAGTAGTAATTACACCTAATAATTTCAAAAAGTAATAAAAGGGGGCCTAAGCTCCCGTCTTCATAAAGACCCAAGCTTACGAGCATGGGTTTTTTATCATTAGACACAGTAACTTGTGATATATACGTTAAAAGGAGTTTTGTTATGGTAAATAATACAATAGCAGCTATATCAACTTCATTATCTGCATCAGGTATAGGTATTATAAGAATAAGTGGAGAAGATGCTATTATCATTGCAGACAAATTATTTGTTTCAAAAAAAAATAAAAGATTAATAAAGGAAAAAACACATACAATTCATTATGGTAATATAATTGATCCTAATTCCGATGAAATAATTGACGAAGTGCTTGTATCCGTTATGAAAGAACCAAATACCTATACCAAAGAAGATATAATTGAGATTAATTGTCATGGCGGAGTTATAGTAATGCAAAAAATACTTCATATAGTTTTATCAAATGGAGCTAGATTGGCTGAACCCGGAGAATTTACTAAAAGAGCATTTTTGAATGGAAGAATGGATTTGTCTAGTGCTGAAGCGGTTATTGACATTATTAATGCAAAAACTAACCTATCCTTGGAAAGCTCTGTCAATCAATTAAAAGGCAATATCTACAGAGAAATAACAACCTTAAGAAGTAAGCTGTTAGAATTGATAGCACATATTGAAGCATCTATAGATTATCCAGAGTATGATTATGAAGAGTTAAGTGAAGATAAGGTATTAAACAATCTTGATGTAATAAATGAAAAAGTCAGTAAGCTTTTAAATTCAGCTGATGATGGTAAGATTATTAGAGAAGGCATTAAAACCGTAATAGTTGGTAAACCGAATGTTGGTAAGTCCTCTCTTATGAATGCATTATTAAATGAAGATAGAGCTATTGTAACTGATGTGGCAGGAACAACTAGAGATGTTCTAGAAGAGTATATGAATATAAAAGGGATTCCACTCAGAATAATTGATACAGCAGGAATTAGAAAGACAGAAGATATAGTTGAGAAGATAGGTGTTAATAAGTCAGAAGAGTTAGTTGAAGAGGCTGATTTGATTGTTATGATGTTGGATGCTTCAAGTGATTTAACGGAAGAAGATAGATATATTTTTAATTTGATTAAGGATAAGAAAACTATTATATTATTGAACAAGATTGATCTCCTCGTTAAAATAACTGAGGAATTTATTATTAAGGAAGTTAAGAATGCGTGCATTATACCTACATCGTTAAAGAATAAAAAGGGCTTAGATGATCTTCAAAAAGCTATAAAAGATATGTTTTTAATTGGAGATATTAATTTTAACGATAATTTGTATATAACCAATATACGTCATAAAGTATCTATTGAAAATGCAATAGAGAGTCTAAAAGCTGTTAAAGAATCAATAAAAATAGGAATGCCGGAGGACTGCTGGTCAATTGATCTAAAGAACTCTTATGATTATCTAGGAGAGATTACTGGGGATAGTGTTAGTGATGATATTATTCATCAAATATTTAGTCAGTTTTGTTTAGGTAAATAAGCATAGTGTATCTCAATAGCCTTAATAGGATATGTATTGAACTTATTGAGATGAGTGTAAAGATATTAAAGTTCAATATATATAGTAGTAATGTAAAAGGAGTTAATGTATATGAGTTATGTTGAAGGAAATTACGATGTAGCTGTTATAGGTGCTGGACATGCAGGCTGTGAAGCGGCTTTAGCTGCTGCTAGATTAGGGCTTGAAACGGTTATATTTTCGGTAAGCTTGGATAGTATAGCCATGATGCCATGTAATCCTAGTATAGGAGGAACATCTAAAGGACATTTGGTTCGTGAAATAGATGCTCTAGGTGGTGAAATGGGTAAAAATATAGATAAAACATATTTACAGTCAAGAATGTTGAATACAGGTAAAGGTCCTGCGGTTCATTCTCTAAGAGCGCAAGCAGATAAGTTTACCTATTCTAAGGAAATGAAAATAATTCTAGAAAATACTTCGCATTTAACAATTAAGCAAAGTGAAGTAACGGATATAGTTGTTGAAGATGATAAGATTGTGGGAGTAAAAACTATTTCTGATGCCCTATATAATAGTAAAACTGTGATAATTGCTAGTGGAACCTATTTAAAGGCACGTTGCATATACGGAGAGGTTAGTATAAATAGTGGTCCCAATGGACTTCTTGCTGCTAATTATCTTACTGATAGCTTAAAAAGTCTGGGAATCGAGATATATAGATTCAAAACAGGTACTCCTTCAAGAATAGATAAAAGTACAGTTGATTTTAATAAAATGGATGAACAAAAAGGTGACGAAAGAATTGTTCCTTTTTCATTCCTGAATACAGAAGAAGAAATTAAAAGAGATCAAATATCTTGTTGGTTAACTTATACTAATGCAGATACTCATAATATTATTAAGAAAAATCTTGATAGATCACCTCTTTACAGTGGAGTCATAGAAGGAACAGGTCCAAGATATTGTCCTTCAATTGAAGATAAGGTCGTTAGGTTTCAGGATAAAGAGAGGCATCAAGTTTTTCTAGAGCCAGAAGGTGAATATACTAATGAGATGTATGTTCAAGGGATGTCTAGCTCTCTTCCAGAAGATGTTCAGAAAGATATGTTAAGGACGCTTCCGGGGCTAGAAAAATGTGTTATCATGAGACCAGGGTATGCTATTGAATATGATTGTATAAATCCTATGCAACTAAATTCTACACTTGAATTTAAAAATATTTCAGGTCTATATAGTGCAGGACAATTTAATGGTAGTTCAGGATATGAAGAGGCAGCAGCCCAAGGACTTATAGCGGGTATTAATGCAAGTATGAAGATATTAGGAAAAGAACAGATTGTTTTAGATAGGTCCGATGCTTATATTGGAGTTCTTATTGATGATTTGGTTACCAAAGGTACTAATGAACCTTATAGAATGATGACGTCAAGGGCTGAGTATAGGTTACTCCTTAGACAGGATAATGCAGATATTAGATTATCGTCTATAGGACATAAGGTAGGTTTGATTTCTGATGAAAGATATAATGGTGTCATAGAAAAAGAAAAGAAAATAAATGAAGAAATAAATAGATTGAAAATTACTACTGTAGGAGCTAATAAAGATGTTAACAGCTTATTAGAAAAGTATAATAGTTCTACTTTACGTTCAGGTGTTACATTAGCAGAATTACTTAGACGCCCAGAGCTTAATTATGATATTTTGGTAGAGATTGATAAAGATAGAGCAGAGCTTGAGGTAGATGTAATTGAACAGGTTAATATTTCTTTGAAGTATGAGGGATATATAAGCCGTCAGCAGAAACAGGTTGCGCAGTTTAAGAAGTTAGAGAAAAAGTATTTACCAGAAGATTTGAATTACGAGGATATAAAAGGTCTTAGAATTGAGGCTATGCAAAAGCTTAATAGTGTTAAGCCAAGATCTATAGGTCAAGCGTCTCGTATATCAGGTGTATCACCAGCGGATATATCTGTATTATTAGTGTATCTTGAACAATTAAGAAGAAATTATAATTCTTAGGTTAATATATTGAACTTATTGAAATGGGTGAATAGATGTTTCGGTTCAATATATATACTAATGAAAGTTATAAACTATTTATAAGTTAGGATGATAATATGAGATATGATCATATACTAATAGAAGGTGCAGAAAAATTAGGTTTTAATTTGACAGATACTCAAGTTAAACAATTTAACAGATATTATGAATTGCTGATTGAATGGAATAATAAAATTAATCTTACGTCTATTGTGGATGAAAAAGAAGTTATTATCAAGCATTTTTTGGATAGCATAGCTATCAAAAAAGTTATGGATATAAGTGTATCCAAGAGTTTAATTGATTTAGGTACAGGGGCAGGGTTTCCAGGTATACCTCTAAAGATTGTATTTCCACATCTTAAAGTAACATTGGTTGATTCTCTTAATAAACGAGTAAATTTTTTATCAAATGTTATAGATGAACTGTCTCTTGAAGATGTGGATTGTATTCACTCAAGAGCTGAAGATCTAGGTAATACTGATATTTATAGAGAACAATTTGATTTATGTGTTTCAAGAGCGGTTGCTGATCTATCTATACTTAGTGAATATTGTATTCCATTTGTAAGATGTGGTGGTTATTTTATATCTTATAAATCTAGTAGAGCAAGTGATGAAATTGAGATGTCCAGAACTGCTATTGTTAGATTAGGAGGATATTTAGATGGAACGAAAAATGTAGAGATTCCTTTTTCAGAAATAGAGAGAACATTTGTTTCTGTTAAAAAGGACAAGATTACACCTAAAAAATATCCAAGAAAAGCTGGTAAACCTAAGAAAAATCCATTAAAGTAATTATATTTCCCAGGAAATAATTTTGATTTTGTTATGATATTTGATATAATATGAAAAGATAGTTCTATTAAACTTATAAAATCAAGGAAATTTTATTGAACTTATTGAAATAGTTATATAGATATTTAAGATCAATATATATGTTTATATTATTAATTAATAAAATTATAAGAATCAAAATTATAATAGCTCTTGATTCATAGGATGTTTATTAACATCTTAATATAAATAAATAACTAAAGAAGAGAGGAATAGTTTTGAGTATGATTAATGAATATAATGTGACCTTCATTTCTGTTAATAATATTAGACCTAATCCATATCAGCCTAGAAGAGTATTCGATAAATTAATGTTAGATGAATTAGCTAATTCAATAAAAGAATTTGGTATTATGCAACCTATTAGTGTTAGAAGAATTAATAATGAATATTATGAACTTATTGCTGGTGAACGAAGATTAAGAGCTAGTAAATTAGCTGGTTTTACAGAGATACCTGCAATTGTTATTGATGTAAATGATAAAGATAGTGCTGTCATAGCATTAGTAGAAAATTTACAAAGAGAAAATCTTAACTATATCGAAGAAGCAGAAGGGTATTATAATCTAATTAGTGATTATGATTTAACTCAGGATGAGGTTGCTAAACAAGTAGGTAAGAGTCAGTCTACTATAGCTAACAAATTAAGATTATTGAAATTAAGTAATAACGTGAAAAAAGTTTTGCTTGATAATAGCTTATCTGAGAGACATGCTAGAGCTTTATTAAAATTACCTAGTGAAGAGTTACAGATTAATATTCTTAATAAAGTAGTTGAACAATCTCTGAACGTTAAAAAAACTGAAGAGTTAATTGATAGAACATTAAATAGATTGATTGAACAAGTAAATAAAAAAGATAAAGCAAAAGTTAAAAGATATCTAAAAGATATTAGAATATTTACTAATACTATTAAACAGGCTGTTGATATGATGGAAAGCTCAGGTATTGATATTGATTATAAGGTAAAAGAGGTTGATGACTCTTATGAAATAAGTATAGTTATACCTATGAATTAGATACATATTATTTTTGAGTAAAAATAATTCTTTTATTATTATAGTGGAAGGTAGTGTTATTTATGATTAATGCTATATATATTAATGGAGATAAAGATATTGAAGACGCAATCTTTGTAAGGAATAAGGTTTTTGTAAATGAGCAAAATATAGATTATAGTATAGTTTTTGACAGCGATGATACAGAAGCTATACATGTAGTGGTATATGAAGGTAAAAGCCCTGTAGGGACAGGTAGAATGACTAATAAAGACAATGAATATCTTATAGGAAGAATTGCTGTATTAAAAGAAAAAAGAGGTAATTACTATGGAGATTTAATTGTTAGAATGTTGATTCAAAAAGGTTTTGATGTAGGAGCAGATTTTATTGAAGTCCATTCACAGTTACCAGCTGCTAATTTTTATAAAAAAATCGGATTCAGTGAATATGGAGAAGTATATCAAGAAGCTAATATTGATCATATTAGTATGAGATTGGAAAAAGGTAAGATGAAAAGAAAATGTAATTGTAAGTAATAATATAATAAAATTGCCTCCTTATAATTAATAGGGAGGCAATAAATATATACATAAATTTTAATCTTGTATATGCTTTTATAGATTAGATATAATGACTAGTTAAAATATATATTACATATATCTATTATAGCAGCAGGCTTCTCTAAATGAGGCAATAGTTTTGTATCATGTACATATGAATATTCTATAGCTGGATTTAGATTTAAATAGCTGTTGACAATATCTTCTGAGTTATCATTATCTCCAATCAAAACATAAATACTATTGTTAATATTTTCTATTGCATTGTTAATGGTGACATTTAAAAATTTACAACATTTTGATGCATATAGAAATTTATTGTTTGCTCCTTGAAGATGTGAAGCTTCATGATATATAGTTATATATCTATTTTTTACTAATTTTTTATTATAATATAGTCTTTTTCTATAATTAGCTCTTAAAATATATTTAGAACAAGCAATATTATATATTGTTGTACCTAATATAGGTGTTTCTAATATATATTTTAATAGTTTATCCTTTTTGCTAGGATTTTTTTGTAATGATGCAATATTAGCTGGGTTAATAAATAATAATTTGTTAAATATATCTGGATTTTGATAACAAGCCATTGTAACAAATGATGAACTAGAAGAAGAAGCAATCACATCTGTTTTTTCTTTTATGACTTCATTAATAAAATCAGATATTAATTGAACATATAAAAAAGCCGTATACGTAATTTTAGGTTTGTCTGATCTACCATAGCCAATTAAATCTATTGTATATACAGTATGATTTATTGAAAGATTTTTAACTATTTTCCTAAATTCATAATCGGAACTTCCCATATATAAACTATGAATCAATAGTATGGGTTTACCTTTTCCTTGAACGGTATAAAATAATTTACCAAATTTCCATTGATAATAATAACTATTACAGGAGAATAGATTATTCTTTATTGTAGAAGTTATGAATATTATTTTATTTATTAATGAGATTGTAATTAACGATATTAAAAAGTAAAATAGGTTTTTAGTATGTTTTTTCACTTGCTTTCTCCTTTCTATTATTTTACCTTATAGGAAAGTTTTGTTTTTAAGCATAGGATATAGAGTTTTTGATATGCGTTAAAAAAACTTGCCTATGGGACAAATCCGCTTTGCGGAGTGAGGCATAGCTATTTCTACTATTGTGTTAAACAAATTCATTATACCACATAATTATATAAGATAGAGTATAGAACTTTTTCATTATTATTATATAGGTATTACGTCTACTATCTATTATGTAGCAAATTAGGAAAAAATTCAATAGAATTATTTAGAATTTATAAAAACGTAATAGTTTGTTAAAATTTCTAACTAAATTACTGAAAATAGTAAGATTTTTTATTGTTATATAATAGAAAATATTACTATATATTATTATTAATATAAATTATGTAAAATATTACTAAATTTATATTAATTTTATATTCCTATTTACTGGAACATTTTAACTGCTAAGATAGTACTAATATACGTAATTTGCTTGTATTATAATATACTTTAATGATATAATAATGTATCTAAAAGTTTAGGTTATAATTTGTCAGTAGGTGTTAATAAAATGTATGAAAATGTAATGGAAAAATTAGATTCCATAATAGATGATACGAAAGAAATTATAAAAGAGAGAAATAAAGAAATTTATGAAATAAGTTCTTTTATAAAAAAAAGATATATAGAAATAGAGGATAAATTTATTGTTTTGAAAGATGAGGCTAATGATATTATTAATAATGTAGCAACGTTAGAGAAAAAGCTGAATCTTAGTAAGACAAAATTATCTATTATCAATAGGAATTGCCATCTATATACTGATGATGAAATCAAATCAGTACATAAAGAGATTGAAGATATAAAATGTAGTTTGACACTAGAATATGAAAAAGAAATGAATATAGTACACAAGAGAGATAATTTGGAAAATCAGCTTAAAACAATTAGGCAGATAGCCGAGAAATCTGATTATGTAAGTAGTAATTTGGATTTTGCTTATGATATTTTATCTGGTGAACTTAATCAAATCAATAATGAAGTTAACAATATGTATACAAAAGAAATATGGGGACTAAAAGTTATAAAAGCTCAGGAAGAGGAAAGATTAAGAATTTCTAGGGAAATGCACGATGGACCTTCACAAAACCTATCTAACCTTATTCTTAAGACTGAACTATGCATTAAATTATTAGATAAAGATATTGATAGAACTAGATTAGAATTACAGTCGCTCAAATCAATTATAAGAACAACCATTGATGAAACTAGAAGAATGATCTATAATCTTAGACCAATGGCGCTAGATGATCTTGGGTTAGTTCCTACGTTGGAGAGATTTATAGATAAAATTAGAAATGAAGTAAATTATGATATAACATTAGATGTAGTGAACGGGGAAGATAATGTTAATTCTACTATTTCTTTAACTTTATATAGAATTGTTCAAGAAGCAATAAATAATGCTAAAAAGCATTCTAATGCCACTACTGTTAATATTAAGCTTAACTATAATTCAGAATTTATTGAGTTAATGATAAATGATGATGGTGATGGCTTTGATATAAATAATGTAAAACTTAATATGGAAAATAATAGAGGGTTTGGTATCACTATGATGAGAGAAAGAACTAACTTATTAATGGGTGAATATAAGTTGAAATCTGAGAGGGGAATGGGTACAACAATCTATGTAAAGATACCTATTTTGGAAAGCAAGGAGGATATTAATGAATAACATTAAAATACTTATCGCAGACGACCATTCAATGGTTAGAGAGGGTCTTAAACAATTAATTGAGCTGGAAGATGATATAGAGGTTATTGACCAAGCTGGAGATGGGTCAGAGGCAATTCAAAAGATCATAGAGGGCAATCCAGATGTTGTATTGCTTGATATTAATATGCCGCGAATGAATGGATTAGAGGTCATAAAATATCTTAACGAAAATAATATTCCAACTAAAACCTTAATTTTGACTATTCATAATGAAGTAGAATATCTATACAAAGCATTTGAAATTGGTGTACAGGGGTATGTTCTAAAAGATTCTGAATCTGATGTTTTAATAAAAGCTATTAGGACAATATATAATGGTGAATCATATATACAGCCTAATATGGCATCTTTATTATTTAAACGAATGAATAATACTAGAGAAGAAAAAGAAGTAGGATTCAATAAGTTAACAAAAAGAGAAATTGAAGTTTTGAAACTTATAACTGAAGGTATGTTAAATAAAGAAATCGCTCATAATCTATGTATTAGTGAAAAAACTGTAAAAAATCACGTGTCAAATATTTTCAAAAAAATTAATGTATCTGATAGAACACAAGCTGCAGTATACGCGATTAAAAATAATATTGTAGATATTTTTTAATCATAATCAATATGTAATTTAGACTTTTTTCATGAAGGTAAAGAGAAAGTCTAAATTAGTTATTGTAAGTAACTTAATAAGCCTTAATACTAGACAAATAGGTTTATTTAATGTATAATTTTTATAATTCACTTATTGTACTCTCGTCTTCAGTGGACGAGAGTTTTTAATAATGTATAAGAAATTAGTATTTTATGATTGAATAAATTATTGAACTGTTGATATATTATATTTTATGGTTGATTATAATCTTATGAAAGGAAGTTATGTAATGGAGTTTAAAAAGGTTATTGTTGAGTTGTTATCTGAAATTATTTCTGATCTCCCTGAAAAAGAAATTGATGAATTAATTGAAATTCCTTCTAATTCTGAAATGGGGGATTTTGCTTTTCCTTGTTTCAAATTAGCTAAAATTTTTAGAAAAGCACCAAATATGATTGCTAGTGAGATTGGTGAAAGAATTGGTTCTTCTGATTATTTTACTGATATAAAAATCGTGGGTGCATATGTCAATTTTTATGTAAATAAGAAAAAATATGTAGAAAGTGTTTTAGCTAATAGGGATAATCTGGATGGTAAATTAGACTGTGGTAAAGGAAAAACCATTGTATTAGATTATTCGTCACCTAATATAGCTAAACCGTTTCATATTGGACATTTAAGAACAACAATTATTGGTAATGCATTATATAATATCCATGAACATCTTGGATATAAATGTGTTGGTATCAATCATTTAGGTGATTGGGGTACTCAATTCGGTAAACTTATAGTTGCATATAAATTATGGGGCTCAAAAGAAAGAATTGAAGAAGATGGTATTAATGAGTTAACTAATATTTATGTTAAGTTTCATGAAGAGGCTGAGAAAAATCCACAGCTGGATGATGATGCTAGAGCTTGGTTCACTAAAATGGAAAATGGTGATGAAGAAGCTTTAGAACTATGGCAATGGTTTAAAGATATTAGTTTGAAAGAATTTAATAGAATATATGAAATGTTAGATATGAAATTTGACTCTTATGCCGGTGAAAGTTTTTATAATGATAAAATGAATGATATTATAAAGGAATTAGATGATAAGGGCCTTACTAAGGTTAGTGAAGGTGCTAAGATTGTTGAATTAGAAGATGAGAATATGCCACCGTGTCTAATTACTAAAAAAGATGGTAGTAGTCTATATGCAACACGAGATATTACAGCTGCTGTTTATAGAATGAAAACCTATGATTTTGAAAAATGTATATATGTTACAGCATTTGATCAAAATCTACATTTTGCTCAATGGTTTAAGGTTATTGATAAAATGGGATATGATTGGCATGATAAGTTGATACATGTACCTTATGGTTTAGTTAGTATGGAGTCAGGTAAATTATCAACTAGAAAAGGTAAGGTTATTTATCTTGAGGAGTTGTTAAATGAGTCTATTGAGAAGACTAAGCAAATTATTGAAGTGAAGAACCCAAATCTTGCAGATAAGGAAAATGTAGCCAAGATAGTTGGTATTGGTGCTATTTTATTTAATGATATGTTTAATAACAGAATTAAGGATGTAGTATTCTCTTGGGATAAAGTTCTTAATTTTGAAGGGGAGACAGGACCTTATGTTCAGTATACTTATGCTAGAGCTTCTAGTGTACTGAGAAAAGTTGAGTATAATAGTAGTGAAGGTAAAAATATTAATTATGATTTACTTGCAGATGATTTAGCATTTAATGTAGTTAAAACTTTACAAAGATTTCAAGGTGTCGTAGCTGATGCAGCTAAGAAGTTGGAACCATCATTTATTTCTAGGTATGTTATTGATTTGGCGCAAGAGTTTAATAGATTTTATCATAATTGTCCTATTATAACTGATGATATGGAATTAAGAAATGCTAGGTTAGAGATTGTAAGTTGTGTTAGGGATGTTATTAAGAAGTCATTGAGTTTGTTAGGGATTAAAGCACCTGAACAGATGTAAGTTATAGCTTTAAAAACAGTGTTGAGTATGATTCTTAGGTACCTATGGTTAAGTTTATTGTTTGATAAATTTGGCTGTAGGTTTTTTTGTTTCACGTGAAACAGTTAGGAGAGTAAAAATGGCTAAACGGAAATATGCGTAGTAATAACTAGTTATTACATCTAAATTGGTGTAGTGAGTAATAGAATTGAGTTCTTTGAGTGGTTGGGGTAATGTGGGTAATAGATAGGGGAAGTGAAATGTAAATAGCTGAATGTTGTTGTTTCACGTGAAACAGTTAGGAGAGTAAAAATGGCTAAACGGAAATATGCGTAGTAATAACTAGTTAGTTTTACTGCGCCTTACTCCAAGGATCGGTCTGCGTAAAACTAACTAGTTATTACATCTAAATTTGGTGTAGTGAGTAATAGAATTGAGTTCTTTGAGTGGTTACAATAAAGGGGATAGTAGATAAGGGGATAGTAGATAAGGGGAAGAAAAGTGTAAATAATTGAATAATATATTGTTTCACGTGAAACATCATAAAGAACATATAATTGAGCTCAGTGGTGATTTACTAATATATGAATATAATAGTTATATGAATTTAATTAAAAACTAGAATGATTTCAACTAATATTACTACTACTCGTTACTGCATGTGATAAATAGTTAGTTTTACGAAGACCGATCCTTGGAGTAAGGCAAAGTAAAATTAACTATTTATCACTACGTAAACTCCCGTGTAGCCCCTTAATATCAATAAATATCTTTTAGCCATTTATCTCTAAAAATAAGAATATAACAAAAAAACATTAAACACTAACTAAATTTTAAAAATTAATTCTAGATTTCACCATCAGTTATCCAAATTTTAACTAAATATATCTGAAAAAATAGATTTAGAAAAACTATTGTGATATAATTAATAAAACGATATCTGAAAGAAGGGAATAATAATGGGAAGAATAATAGCTGTTGCTAACCAAAAAGGTGGTGTTGGTAAAACAACTACATCTGTAAATTTATCTGCTTGCCTTGCCGAAAAAGGTAAAAAAGTACTTACTCTAGATATTGATCCCCAAGGGAATACTACTAGAGGTTTAGGAATAGATAAGAGGAAGTTAAAGAATACTACATATGAATTGCTTTTAGGACAAGCGCCGTTGAAAAAATGTATAATTAAGAATGTATTTAAGAATATATCCCTTTTGCCTGCTGATGTTGATTTAGCTGGAGCAGAGATAGAGTTGATTGGAATGGATGAGAATAGTTTTATATTAAAAAAGCAAATCGAACAAGTAAGAGATAATTATGACTATATAATTATTGATTGTCCTCCATCATTGAGTACTTTAACAGTTAATGCCTTAACTACGGCGGATACGGTTTTAGTGCCTATACAGTGTGAATTTTTCGCTTTAGAGGGATTATCACAGCTTATGTATACCATTAACTTGGTTAAGAAGAGATTAAATCCTAGTCTTGAGATTGAAGGGGTAGTATTTACAATGTATGATGCAAGGACTAATTTGTCTATACAGGTAGTGGATGAAGTTAAGAAAGAGTTAAAAAGAACAAATATTTATAAAACAATAATACCAAGAAATGTTAGATTAGGAGAAGCACCAAGTCATGGAATACCAATCAATCTATATGATTCTAATTCAAAAGGTGCCGAAAGTTATAGGTTATTAGCAGATGAAGTGATAAATAGAAAGGATGTTTAAAAATGGCAGCGGTAAAAAGAGGGTTAGGAAAAGGTCTATCTGCTCTTATTACAGATGATCTTGAACAAGAAATCACTGATAAAAACAAAGGGATAGTTAAGATAAAAATTAATGAAGTTGGTCCTAATAAAGAACAACCAAGAAAAAAATTTGATGAAGATTTATTACAAGAATTATCTGATTCAATTAAGCAATATGGGATTATTTCCCCTTTAATAGTTATTAAGAAGAACAAATATTATGAGATAGTAGCTGGCGAAAGAAGATGGAGAGCTGCTAAATTAGCTGGATTGAAGGAAGTACCCGTAATAATAAAAGGATATACACCTAGAGAAAAACTAGAAGTATCACTTATTGAAAATATTCAGAGAGAAAATCTTAATCCTATAGAAGAGGCGTTTGCTTATCAAAAGTTAATAAATGATTTTAAATTGAAGCAAGATGATGTTGCTGAAAAGGTTTCTAAAAGCCGTTCTGCGATAGCTAACTCTATGCGATTGTTAAATCTGGATGAGCGAGTACAGAGAATGATAGTTGATGAAATGATTTCTAGTGGACATGCACGAACATTATTGGCTATAAAAGATGATGAAATTCAATATAACATTGCAAATAAGATTTTTGACGAAAAGTTAAGTGTAAGAGATACAGAAAAACTTATTAAAAGTATTATAAAACCTAAGATTCCTAAAAAAGAATCACCAAATGAAGAAGCTTTAACCACTATTTATAAGGATTTGGAGGATAGATTCAAAGAGATTTTTGGAACTAAAGTTACTATAAATCGAAAGAACAAGAAAAAAGGTAAAATAGAGATTGAATATTACTCAGATGATGAGTTAGAAAGATTAATTGAGTTGATTAATTCAATCAAGGAAGGATAATTATAAAATGGAAATGGTAAGTTATTATATTTCTAATAATGTTGAGTTAGTAATATTAATACTATGTAGTATAACATTATTATTGGTTATATTTTTAATCATTAACTCTATTAGAATAAAGAAGTGGAAAAATAAGTATTATCAATTTATGAATTCAAAAGAAGATTTTAACATTGAAGAAGTTTTACAGAAAAACATTAAAAATATAGAGGTTATGAAAAATACTCTACACCAGCAAAAAATTAATATTAACGAATTGGAAAAACATGTAAAAAAATCAATGGAAAAAGTGGCTATTGTGAAATATAATGCATTTGAAAATATGGGGGGCAAATTAAGTTTTGTTTTAGCATTATTGAATCAAGAGAATAGTGGTATATTATTAAATGGTCTACACAGTAGAGATGGTTGTTATATGTACGTAAAAGAGATAATAGATGGTAAATGCGATAAAGTGCTTTCTGAGGAAGAAAAATCAGCACTAGAAAAAGCAATGGTTTGTAAGTGATATAATAATGAGGTTTTTTGTTTTTAATATTATATTTTAGCAACTCTTGGTAATACTATTATTATTACTAGGAGGTGTTCTAATGATCATATTAGTACAAGATGGATTGGAAAATATTGAAAATTATTTAATAGGAAGAGGATATAAAGCGATTCATGGGAATAATACTACGAAATCTCATGATATATATGTATATTCTAGCTCTTCCTATAGAGGATTATATAATGAAATTTTTAGTAATGATATGTATAATTCAACAACAACAAATAATGTATTAATGATTAATGCTAATAATAAGTCTTATGCAGAAATAGAGGATATAATCAATAGTAGAAAATATAGCAACCTATTTGAAAGTGAGGGTTTTTTTTGAAATACAAAATGTTAGTACTTGATATGGATGACACTCTTCTAGATGATGATTTGCAAGTATCTGTAGACAATATTAAAGCTCTACAGGAAGCAAATAAAAAAGGAATAATAATAACTATCTGTTCTGGTAGAGTAAGTAAATCTATTATAAACATACTAAAGGAACTTGGAATTGCAAATGATAATGATTATTATATATCATATAATGGTGCTGTTATTAATAATCTAAAGGGTAATAATATTTTTTATGAGCCACTACCAAAAGACATAATCCCTGAATTGATTGATATAGGGAGAGAATATGGAGTAGACATTCAACTTTATAATAAAGAGGGTGTAATTGTAGAACAAGTTACTTCAAGAACAAAAACTTACCAAGGACTTAGTGATATAGCAGCGGATGTTGTAAATGATCTTAAAATATATGATAAATCAATTAAAATATTGTATAATTATGATGATATTAATTTATTAGAAAAAATGCATGAACATATCGTAGAGTTATATGATGATAGAGTTAATGTGTTTTTCTCAAAACCTACATATTTGGAAGTCTTGAATAAGAAAGCAAATAAAGGGATAGCATTAGAATACCTTGCCAATTATTTACATATAAATAAGGAAGAAATAATAGCTGTAGGGGATAGCTTTAATGATGAGTATATGATTAAGTATGCTGGAATGGGTGTAGCAGTATGTAATGCCAGAGAAGAAATAAAAGAGATGGCGAATTATGTAACAAAATGCAATAATAATGAAAGTGGAGTTGCAGAGGTAATAAATAGGTTCATATTAAATAAATAATTTCAATATATATAGTAACTAAAAAATATTTTATAGCCTCTAATATTATCTATAAAGATATTTTTGAAACCAAAAAGAAGGGAAATGGCGCCCTTCTTTTTGGTTTTGCTATTCATTTACATTATATATTTATTTTCCGTAGTAAGCTTTTTTATATAAATTAACTAATTCTTTTACTAGAGGTAATCTTGGATTAGCAGTTGTACATTGATCTTCGAATGCTCTATCTGCTAAGTAATCTACTCTACTTAAGAAATCTTTTTCATCTACACCGAATTCCTTTATTGTAGTCTTAACCTTAAGCTCTTTCATAAGCTTCCTAACTGCACTAGCTAGTGATTTAACTCCTTCTTCAGGTGTTTTACAAGGTAAGTTAAGATGTTTAGCTATCTCAGCGTATTTTTCTGGTGCAATGAATTTTTCATATTTAGGGAATGATGCAAATTTTGTTGGTGTTGTACTTCCGTTATATTCAATTGTAAATGGTAATAATATAGCATTAGCAGCACCGTGTGGTATATGGAATTCTCCTCCTAATTTATGAGCCATTGAGTGGTTAACTCCTAGGAATGCATTTGTAAATGCCATACCAGCCATACATGAAGCGTTATGCATCTTTTCTCTAGCAACGGCATCATTACCGTTTTTGTAGGCTCTTGGTAAGTATTCAAATACTAATTCTGCAGCTTTTAAGGCAAGTGCATCTGTATAATCAGAAGCTAAAACAGAAACATAAGCTTCTAAAGCATGTGTCAATACATCAAGGCCAGTATTAGCTGTTACACTGGCAGGTACTGACATTACGAAATCAGGGTCAATTATTGCTACGTCTGGAGTTAATTCATAATCTGCAAGAGGATACTTGATTCCTTTTTCTTTATCAGTAATAACTGCAAATGAAGTTACTTCTGATCCTGTACCAGATGTAGTAGGTATAGCTACAAATTTAGATTTATTACCCATAGTTGGGAATTTGTAAACACGTTTTCTTATATCCATAAATTTGAGAGCCATATCGCTGAATTTAGCTTCAGGATGTTCGTAGAATAACCACATTCCTTTTGCTGCATCCATAGCTGAACCACCACCTAATGCGATAATAACATCAGGATCAAATTTCTTCATCATTTCTGCACCTTTTTTAACTGTTTCAATAGATGGGTCTGGTTCAACATCAGTAAATAATTCACAATGTATATTATCAGCTCTATTTCTTAAATGGTAAAGTACCTTGTCAACATATCCGAATTTTACCATGAAAGGGTCAGTAACGATAAAAGCTTTTTTAATATTTTGCATTTTACTTAGATATTGTACTGATCCTGGCTCAAAGTATATTTTTTCTGGAATCTTAAACCATTGCATATTCACTCTTCTATTCGCCACTCTTTTCTTGTTGATTAGATTAACTGCTGTTACGTTTGATGTTGTTGAGTTTCTTCCGTAAGAACCACAACCTAATGTAAGAGATGGCATATTAGTATTATAAATATCTCCAATTGCTCCATGAGTAGAAGGAGAGTTAATAATAATACGTCCAGTTTTCAATCTGGAAGAGAATTGCTTAATTACTTCATCATCGTTAGAGTGTATAACTGATGAGTGGCCAAGACCACCAATCTCTACCATTTTTTCACATAAATCAATACCTTCTTTAGCATCTTTAGCTTTTATTATAGCTAATACAGGAGATAATTTTTCCTTTGATAATGGGTACTCATGTCCAACTCCATCAAGCTCACAACATAAAACTTTTGTATCTTCTGGGATAGTTATATTAGCTAATCTAGCAATTTCTACAGGTGCTTTACCTACTATGGCTGGATTAACAGCACCTTTTTCAAGGTTCATGACAACACTTTCTAAGCGTTTAGTTTCTTCTCTAGTTGTAAAATAACAATTTTGTTTTTTCATATAATCTGTTACTTGTTTATATATAGGTTCTTCTATAATTGCGCCTTGTTCAGATGCACAAATCATTCCGTTATCAAATGCTTTTGATAATATTAAATCAGTTGCAGATCTTTCTACATCTGCTGTTTTTTCTATAAAACATGGTACGTTACCTGGTCCAACACCAAGGGCAGGTTTTCCAGTTGAATAAGCTGACTTAACCATTCCAGATCCACCAGTGGCAAGTACTAATGCAACTCCAGCATGGTTCATTAATGTATTAGTGGCTTCTAATGAAGGCAATTCAATCCATTGTATACAATTTTTTGGAGCACCAGCTTTTATTGCTGCATCTCTAACAATTCTTGCTGCTTCAGAAGAACACTTTTGAGCTGAAGGATGAAATGCAAAGATGATTGGATTTCTTGCTTTTGCAGAAATAATAGCTTTGAATAATGTTGTTGAAGTCGGGTTAGTAACAGGAGTTACTCCAGCAACGACACCAACAGGTTCTGCAACTTCCATATAGTCTTCTTCTTTGTTTAAATTAATGATACCTACAGTTTTTTCATATTTGATACTATGATAAATATATTCTGTCGCAAACATGTTCTTAGTTATTTTATCTTCGTATACACCTCTACCAGTTTCGTCAACTGCGAGTTTAGCTAAATACATATGTTTATCTAATCCTGCGAGTGACATTTCTTTAACAATGTTATCTACCTGTTCTTGGTTAAGTTGCATATATTCATCTAATGCTGTTGTAGCATTTGCAACTAATTCATCAATCATTTTTGGTACATCAACATTTGCTTTATCATTAGTTTTAGTGACTTTAGTGTTTGCCATAATTATATACCTCCTAAATATTTTTTATTAATTAGTTTTCCCTATTTTGTAATTATAATGCGATATGTGATCGCTTAGTAAATAGATTCTATAAAATAAAATGTTAAATTATTAACAATGTTTCGCAAAAATTATTACACTGATATAATAGCAAATTGATAATATTTTGTCAATAACAAATAAAAATATACACAAATAAAAATATACAATTTAACTATAAATACTGTATACAAGACGGCAAAATTAACATATAAAAACAATAATTTTGGCTATATTATATAAATATGCACCACAACCATCTAGTAATAGTACGATGCATAGTAAGCGACAATATAAAATATAATTAAAAATAGTTAAATTTATAACAATAAACTACGATTTAGAAAACTTATTAAAGTAGTTAAATCATAGATATAAAATAACCATTAAAGTAATTTGCTTAATAAAAATAACTACTATTATATAGGTAAAGATTTAATTAAGATTATAGATTTTGTTATGATATCATAGTATATATAATTAGATAAAAATTCGAATTTCTCTTTTTTATGTAGATTTGTATATTAAAAAAGAACTATTTTACTTCTTTTTGATAGTTAAAATTAAGATACTAGGTATATGCTACTAATATAAAAAATAACCTGCGTTTCAGGGGGGGAATAAAACGCAGGTTGAGGGGGGTATTAGATGATGTACCATATTATTGAGGCTTATTTCCTAAACCAAAATCCTCATAAATTAATTATTGTAAATAAATGGTACATTAATAATGATTTCCATTATAAGTCTTTTTATTCATTTATTTCATTTTTAATTGAAGATACTAATAAAAAATGATATGATTATATCAACTGTAAAGAGATTTTTGATAACGAATAATGATGATGAATAAAATAATTATCTTTAGAGGCTTAGTTAATAATATTATGATTTCGGCTTACTGAATAATAAGTAATGAATGTAGAGATTTTTTAGCCGTTCTATAGGTGGGATGTAATGAGAAGAGTACTAATAGACAATTTAAAAGGTAATGAAAGGGTAGCGCGACCAGTTTATTCATTAAATGGTAGCTTTCTGTTATCTAAGGGGATTCATATTAAGAAATCTTATATTGTTCGTTTAAGAGAGCTAGGAGTAGATTATATCTACATAGAGGATGAACTATCTGAAGGTGTTGAATTAAAGGATTTTATCGAAGAAAAGACAAGAGCAAATTGTAAAAAAGAAGTTAAAAAGGTATTAGAGAATTATAGCACTCAAGGGCATTTAGAATTAACGAATATTGTATCAGCAGCCCAGGACATTGTAGAGGATGTATTATCCCAGCGTAATATCATTGTTAATCTAGTCGATATTAGGCGGAAAGATGAATATACATATGCGCATTCTGTTAATGTCTGCGCTTTAGCCGTTTTGTTATCAATAAAATTAGGTTATAACAAAAATAGGGTTAAAGATATAGCTATTGGTGCCTTATTACATGATCTAGGTAAAGTTCTAATACCAGAAGAAATCCTTAATAAACCTGGTAAGTTAAACGAAAAAGAATATGAAATAGTTAAACAACATGTAATTTATGGATATGAAGCAATAAGTGAAGCTTCATGGATAAGTTCTATATCTAAAGTAATAATATTAACTCATCATGAAAATATCGATGGTTCGGGATATCCTTTTGGTTGGAGTGGCAATAAAATTAATAGTGCAACTAAAATTATTTCTATATGTAATGTATTTGATTCTATGGTAACTAAAAAACCTTATAGAGAAGCTTATAAAATATATGAAGTAATTGAATTTCTTATAGCAAATAAAGGAAAATTATTTGATGAAGAAATTGTAGATGAATTTATTAAGTACATAGCTGTATATCCTTCTGGTATGGGTATCATAACTAATGAAGGGAAAAAAGGGATTGTTCTAAAACAAAATAATGGTTTTCCTTCAAGACCTGTTATAAGAATTCTAGAAGATGAAAATGGAAAATATGATGAGTGGGTTGAAATTGACTTGTTGGAGAATAAAAAACTATTTATTGTAGATACTTATGAAATATAGATAAAAATAATTTAGGTTGAAAAGAAACATAATATATATTATAATTAGTTAAAATAGTTTTGTGCTATGATGGAAGCTAAGATTAAGGTAGTTTTTCAAGAGAGTCAGAGATGGTGAGAACTGACAAAACGAAATGATCCCTCCACTTCCGGAGTACCTAGCGATGAGTTAGAGGTTAGTATCCTTTATAATACTAATCAAGAGATTACAATTGATATTGTAATAAATTGGGTGGCAACGCGGATATCCTTTCGTCCCATTAGGGGCGAAGGGTTTTTTTATTGCCATTTTTAATTTTACTATATATATTGAACTTAAACATCAATCAACTTATATAGAATCTCTTTTAATAATTAAGTGACAAATAGGCTATTATAAAAATCTATTTAGTGACGTAGTCACTTATTAATCGTATAGAAAAACAAAAAAACAGAAGGAGTGAATGAGATGTTAGATATCAAAATGTTAAGAAATAATTTTGACCAAGTAAAAGAAGCTTTATCAAACAGAAAAGAGGATTTTGATCTTGATTCTTTTGTAGAGTTTGATACTAAGAGAAGACAGTTATTACAAGAAGTAGAACAATTAAAGAATAAGCAGAATGTAGTATCAAAGCAAATCCCAGCTATGAAAAAAGAAGGTAAAGATGTAAAAGAAGTATTAGTCGAGATGAAAGAGTTGTCTAATAAGATTAAAGAAATAGATAGTGAAGTTAAAAAAGTGGATAATGATTTATACAACTTTATGTTAACTATACCTAATATTCCTAATGAGTCAGTTCCAAAAGGTGATACAGACGAAGATAACGTTGAAATAAGAAAATGGGGCGAGGTAAGGAATTTTGGTTTTGAACCAAAGGCACATTGGGATATTGGTAAAGACTTGGACATACTTGATCCAGAATCAGCAGGGAAAATAACCGGAGCTAGATTTACTGTATACAAAGGTAAGGGAGCAAGATTAGAAAGAGCAATAATCAATTTTATGCTAGACTTACATGTAGATAAACATGATTATATAGAAGTTTTCCCACCTTTCATGGTTCATAGAAAAAGCATGATTGGTACTGGACAGTTACCAAAATTCGAGGAAGATGCATTCAAAGTTGAAGGAACAGATTATTTCTTAGTACCAACAGCAGAAGTACCAGTAACCAACATGTATAGAGAACAAATACTAGATGGTACTAAATTACCTATTAAACATTGTGCATATACAGCATGTTTTAGAGCAGAGGCTGGTTCAGCAGGAAGAGATACTAGAGGATTAATTAGACAACATCAATTTAATAAAGTAGAATTAGTCAAGTTTGTTAAACCAGAAGAATCATATAAAGAGCTTGAAAAATTAACTAAAGATGCAGAAGAAGTTTTACAGTTATTGAATATTCCATATAGAGTAGTTAAAATATGTATGGGTGATTTAGGATTTACAGCTGCTATGAAATATGATATCGAAGTATGGATGCCAAGTTATAATAGATATGTAGAAATTTCTAGCTGTAGTAATTTTGAAACTTTCCAAGCTAGAAGAGCGAATATTAAATACAAAGATAATGTAAAAGATAAAGCAAAATTTATTCATACTCTTAATGGAAGTGGTGTAGCAGCAGGTAGAGCAACTGCTGCAATAATTGAGAACTTCCAACAAGAAGATGGAAGTATTGTTGTTCCAGAAGTCTTAAGAAATTATATGGGTGGTTTAGAAAAAATTAAATAATAATATTAATATTAAAACAGGACTGTGTCTTATATCTTACAATAGCTTATAGCCATTAATAATTTATTAAGAGACAGTCCTGTTAAATTTGTATTAAGTCATTAATTAATCTTCAAAAAGTGAAGTAACCAGGTCAATAGCTATTTGATTAACTACTTTATAAGTAATCTCTAGCCCTTTGCGTTCACCAACAATAATTCCAGCTGATTTTAATTTAGAGATATGTTGTGAAACAGTTGACTGGGGTATGTTCAAACAACTTTGCATAAAAGAGACATTACAACCTTTATTTCTAATTAAACCATTAACTATACATAATCTTGTAGGATGACCTAATACCTTTAAAATTTCAGCCGCTTCATAATATTTATTTATATCTTCCATAATGATAATATCCCCCTATTAAGTCCTTGCTCTTATCGTTTTAATTCAATCATATATTTATTTTAGCAAAAATAGTTATTTATGTAAATATATAGATTAAAAAATGTATTAATTTCTACAGAATTGTATAATTAATCATGTAGAATAGGTTGATTATCTAAGCTTTAGATGTATATTGTATTCTATAGAAAAATTCTATTAATTAAGTATATGAGATAGAGGCATCCTAATTAACATAGTATTATTTTAATATTATCAGGAAAACAAATCAAAAAAGTGCTATTTACAAGGATTATTAGGGATATGTTATAATTATAGACAAGAAAGACTTTAAAAATAGACTACCAAGTAAGGATGGGCAAAAATGAAAAAAGTTATTTTAGGTATAATGACAGGTATATTATCTTTAGTATTAATCTTTAGTCTAGTACTTTCATTTTTATATATGAAAGACGTCAATCACAGTACGGAGCAAAAATTCAATAAAGATAAAGCGCTACCTAAATACCATCTAATGGTTATTTCTAATGAGATTGACACTTTATCAGGTGAAGCATTTTTAAAAGGACTTAATGATGCAGGTCACCAAATGGAAGTTGCATTAGAAATTAATGATGTTAAAAAAGAAGATATAAATGAACAGTTGGATTATATTAATATAGCTATAGCATCTAAGGTTGATGGTATTATTCTTCAAGTAACAGATAATGAAAAAATTAAAGAGGCGATTAATCATGCTGTTGATATGGGAGTTCCGGTGGTAACTGTATTTGAAGATGTATCAGCTAGCAAAAGGCAGAGTTACGTAGGGTCCAATTCATTTGAAATCGGAGAAAAAGCAGGTAGATTAGTTAGTGATGCGATTAATAATAAAGGAGATATAGCTATCATTCTTGATAATATCCAAGAAAATGATTATTTGGAGACATCTAAAAATCTTATTCTATCAGGGTTTAGAGATATTACTAATCAATATGATGAAATGGAAATCAAAAAAGTTGAAGAATCCAAATTAGGTTTATTGGGAGCTGAAGATATTGTTAATAAGGTGATAAACAGTTATCCAGATATAAGTGCAATATTTTGTAGTAGTGTAAAAGATACTATTGGTGTTGCGCAAGTTATTGTAGACCTTAATAAAGTAGGGGATATTTCCATTGTTGGATATGGGGATAGTGAAGAGATATTGAGATATATTGAAAAACATGTAATAGATGCCTCCATAGTAGATAATCCTTATGATATAGGATATAAGAGTATAGAAGCCATTTTAGAAGTAATTACAAAAGGTACAACATCATCCTTTTATGATACTGGTGTAAATATAATTACTTATGAAAATTTTAGTGATTACACAAAAGAAAGAAAAAAGAGTGAAGGTGATGACAGTTGAATTTCTTTGATAAATTATTAAGACTAAATACTATACGTAGAAAAATGCTGGTTTATTTTATGATAACTATTATATTAATAAGCATAGTAAGTATTTTCACTTTTATAATGTCTAGTAAATTCATGGAAAAGATGGAATCCATGTTTGTTGATGGAGTTGCCCTTACAGAGCTATCTGAAACGGTAACAAAAGTAAATACCAACCTTAATAATTACTTATCTACTAAACACTCAGATAGTCTTAACAACTATCTTAGATATAGTGATGAATTAAGAGAAAAAGCAGTGGATATTAACAAAGGATTATCTTATGATAATAATCGGTTATTATTAAAGGATATAGCTTTTATGATAGAGACATATCTTAGCAATGCTGATAAAGGAATAGCAGCCAAAAGAGGCCGTAATATTGATGAATATTTATCGGTATATACTACTACAACTAAGCTGGAAAACTATATTAAAGAGTATATAAACAAAGTTAATTATAATGAATTTAACAGGAACACTAGAGAGTACCTTAATATAAAGAACAAATTAAAATTTTTGCAGCAGGTTAATATTGTACTAATCCTAGATATTATAATATTATCTATTCTAATCATTTATTCTACAACATATAAAATGACAGAACCTATTATAAAATTATCCCATAATGCTGAAGAGATAGCTAAAGGAAATTTTGATATTGATGAAGTGATAGTATCTACTGAAGATGAGATCAAAGTAATGGCAGTAGCATTCAATAAGATGAAATCCAATATCAAAGAATATATAAAGAAACTTAGAAATACAGCAGAAATGGAAGCAAAATTAATGGATCAAGAACTTCAGAATCTAAAGATGAAAAATCTTTTGGATAATGCTGAATTACAAGCCCTTCAATCTCAAATAAATCCACATTTTTTATTTAATACCTTGAATGCAGGAGTACAGCTTGCAATGATGGAAGGTGCTGATACAACCAGCAGTTTCTTAGAGAATATGTCAGCACTATTTAGGTATAATATTAAGAAGTTAGACAATTCAGTAACGTTAAAGGAAGAAATAGAGAACATAAAAGCATATTCTGAATTATTAAAAGTACGTTTTGGAGATTTTATACAATTTAAATTCAGTATTGATGATACAATTTCTCAGATATTTATGCCGCCTTTAATTTTACAACCGTTAGTAGAAAATGCATGTATTCATGGAATTGGGGATTTAGAAGAAGGGGGTATAGTACGTATAGTTACCAGAAAAGAAAAAGAACATGGACAAATTATAATTGAAGATAATGGGGTAGGTATGAACAAAGAAGATAGTGAGAAGATATTAAAAGTTACTTCTGAATCTAAAATCCTTCAGAAAGCAAAGAAGGGGCATACAACAGGTATAGGACTTGGGAATGTCATTCATAGATTACATCTATTTTTTGGGACCGAAGATGTAATTAAGATAATTAGCGAAAAAGGTATGGGGACTAAAATAGTTATTAACCTTCCTTTGGACAATAAAGGTATTCTATCAGACCGTGAGGAGATGCGTTAATATGTATAAGCTATTAGTTGTTGATGATGAGGAAATAGTTATAAATGCGGTAAAATTCATTGTTAGCAAGAATTTTGATAATGTTGAAGTCGTTGATAGTGCAAGAAATGGTAGAGAGGCTATAGAAAAAGCGAGTAATCTTAATCCAGATATAATATTTATGGATATACGAATGCCGGGTATAAATGGGATTGATGCAATCAAAGAGATAAAAGAAAGAAACAGTAGAATACAATTTGTTATTCTTTCTGCTTATGAACAGTTTGAATTCGCAAAAGAAGCAGTTAATCTAGGAGTAAAAGAATATATTCTTAAGCCTATTAACAGGTATAAGCTTATTGATACTCTAAATGTTATCATTAATGAATTAGGTGAGAAGGAAAAAAAGAGAAAAAAAGAATTAGAAAACATAGAAAAACTTCAAAACATATTGCCTATACTTGAAAGTGGGTTCATATATTCAATATTAATGGATAAGGAATTCGGAAAAGAAGTAAAAAGATATAGAGATTTATTTGATTTAGGAGATGATGGCGGGTATATAATGATTATTGAATTTGGAGAAGGGGAAAAAGCCATGTCTCTTACTAATAAAATTGGTTCTAGTGTAAAAAGCCAAAAGTTCTATCCTAGCATTAGAGATATGTTAAAATATAGATGTAAATGTCTTATAGGTCCTACCATGATTAATAGAATTATTGTCTTTGTTGCAAATAAAGAACATGAAGATGAATATAAGCAGAGGCTTAATGCTATAGAAATGGCTGAAGACATTGTTAAAAAAGCTAAGAAAAGTACTGATGTAGAATTTTTCATAGGTATTGGAGGATATAGTCAGATTGAATATCTACATAACTCTTATGAAGAAGCATTGAAAGCACTTAGAGACAATAGCGGTGAACACGTTGTTCATATTATGGATGTAAAGGAGGTAAAAGATATTTCCCTAGACAAATATAATGAACAATGTAAGAAATTATTAAGTAGTATTGAAGTTGGAAATACAGATGAAGCATTATTATTACTTAATAAAATATTTGATAGTATATCAAAATTAAATCCTATCAATAGAAAAAGTAAAATGATAGAATTAATTGTACTAATTTATCAGATGTCATATACTATGGGTATTCCATCAGATATTTATATTGATTATTCTTCATACTTACAGGAAGTAATTAATTTAGAAGAAGATAAAATTCAAAGATGGGCCATAAAACGAACAAAACATATCATAAAAATGGTTAAAGAATATAAACAGAACAAAGTTAGTAAATTAATAATGAATGCAAAAGACTATATTGATAAATATTTTAGTAATGAAATTACTTTAGAAGAGGTTTCTAAGGTAATAAGTATAAGTCCTCAATATTTCAGCAGGTTATTTAAAGAAGAGACAGGTTATAATTTTATTGAATATTTAACAAATATTCGTATTAAGAAATCCAAATCTCTTATAAAGAATTCTAATAAGACCATTAAAGAAATTTGTTATGAAGTAGGATATAATGATCCTAATTATTTTAGTAGATTATTCAAGAAAATTGTTGGTATATCACCTACGGAATATCAAAAAGACATATAAAAGTATAGGGGGTAATACTTATGTCAGTAAGTAAGAAGTTAAAGATTAGCATAGTAATTGTTAGTTTGTTGGTTATTATTGTGGGTACAATGATAGTTCTTACAAGGAGCTCCGAAGAAGACAATAGAGTTAAAGATGATACTATTAAAATTGGATTATCAATTGATTCTCTTGTAATTGAAAGATGGCAGAGAGATAGGAATATATTTGTAGCCAAGGCTAAAGAATTAGGAGCAGAGGTATTGGTTCTCAATGCTAATGAAGATAATGATAATCAGATTAAACAAATAAAATACTTGATTGACCAAGATGTGGATGTATTAGTTATCATTCCATATGATAAAAATGGTATAACCGAAGTTACTAAGACAGCTAAGAAGAAAGGAATCAAGGTTATAGCTTATGATAGATTGATATCCAATGCTAATGTAGATTATTATGTATCTTTTGATAACGAAAAAGTCGGAAGATATATGGCTGAGAGTATGTTGGAAGCTGTACCAAAAGGAAATTACGTAATTATTAATGGTTCAAGTAAAGATAATAACAGTAAGATGTTCAACAAAGGAACCATAGATGCATTAAAACCTTTTGTAGAAAAAGGTGATATAAACATTTTAAAAGAAGTCTGGGCAGAAGATTGGAGAGAAGAAGTAGCATACTCATGTATTGAAGAAATATTATCAAAAGGAGATAAAATTGATGGAATAATTGCTGCCAATGATCGTTTGGCTGAAGGAGCAATTGAGGCATTAGCTGAAAATAGAATCGCTGGAGATGTTGCAGTAGTAGGACATGATGCAGATTTGTCAGCATGTCAGAGAATTGTTGAAGGCACACAACTTATGACAGTCTATAAACCTATTAAAATTCTAGCACAAGCGGCTGCTGGAATAGCTATTAAAATAGCAAAAGATGAGATAATAGAAAATGAAACTCTTATTGATGATGGAACATATTATGTAAAATATATGAAATATGATGTTATTCCTGTAACTAAGGACAATATTGAAGAAACAATCATAAGAGATGGTTTCCATATAAAAGAAGACATCTATAGGAATATACCAGAAAGTCAATGGAAAGATTAATGATTATGTAATCCTAATGGAATAATTTAATATTAAAATTGTACTATACATTAAACATATTAAGAATAACACGTTAAAATAATTAAGTTATTGATAATTTATTCTAGAGCCTTCAGGGCTCTTTTTTATTACAATAAGTATAGATAAGGTTGATGCCTTATAAAAATGATTTTAAATATAAATTAACGGAGGGATTTTATGAGAAAGAAATTTAAGATGATGTCACTTATTATAGGACTTATGATGTTAACTTCACTATTTGCAGGATGTTCTGCTAAAAAGGATGACAAAATTGTAATAGGATTATCACTTCCAACACAACAGGAAGAAAGATGGGTAAGAGACAAAGAAAAAATGGAAGCAGTAGCAAAAGAATTAGGTGTAGAGTTAAAAGTTCAAGTTGCCAATAATGACTTATCACAACAAGATTCACAAGCTAAGAACTTGATAGCCCAAGGAGTCGACGCTTTAATAGTAGCTCCTCAAGATGCATCTGCAGCAGCTTCTATCGTTGATGAAGCAGCAAAAGAAGGTATTAAGGTAATATCTTATGACCGTTTAATAATGAATACAGAAAACATTGATGTATATATATCATTCGATAATGTAAAAGTAGGAGAACTACAAGGTAAATACATTACTGATTTAGTACCAGAAGGAAATTATTTCTTAATGGCAGGTGCACCAACAGACAACAATGCAACATTATTCAAAGAAGGTGCTATGAAATATATTCAACCACTTGTTGATAGTGGAAAAATTAAAGTTCTAGTAGATCAGCCTGTAGATGACTGGAAACCAGAAAATGCTCTTAAAATAGTTGAGAATGCTCTTACAGCTAATAATAATGAAGTAGATGCAATACTAGCACCTAATGACGGTACTGCTGGTGGAGCTGTTCAAGCTTTGGCTGCACAAGGTCTCGCTGGAGAAGTACCTATTACAGGACAAGATGCTGAGCTTGCAGGAGCTATAAGAATCGTAGAAGGTACTCAAACAATGACTATCTTCAAAGATACAAGATTATTAGGCGAAGAAGCAGTAAAAGCAGCAGTAGCACTAGTAAAAGGCGAAAAATTAGATAATGCTAATCAAACTGTTAATAATGCTTCAGTTGACGTACCATCTATTCTATTAACTCCATTTGCAGTTGATAAAGATAATATAGATGAGTTATTGATTGAGAGCGGTTACTTGAAAAAAGAAGATGTATACAGAGAGTAAACCTTCTATAAAATGTAGAGTATTGATTCAATAAAATATAAAATTTGGAGAAGGGATAAATTATTTCTTCTCCTTAAGAATGTTAGTAAAGAAAGGTGGTGCTTAGCATGAATGACTATATACTTGAGATGGAGGATATAACTAAAATTTTTCCTGGTGTAAAAGCTCTTGATAATGTTAATTTCAAAGTAAAAAAAGGAGAAATTCATGCTTTAGTAGGAGAAAATGGTGCTGGGAAATCCACTCTGATGAAAGTATTAAGTGGTGTTCATCCATATGGTAGTTACACAGGAAGAATAATGATTAACGGAAAAGAACAAAGATATAATGGAATTAAAGAATCTGAGCACGGTGGAGTAGCTATTATATATCAAGAACTTGCTCTAGTGAAAGAAATGAATATAGCTGAAAATATCTATCTTGGAAACGAGATCAAGACAAGAGGTATGATAAACTGGAATAAGACAATAGCTAACACTTCTAAATTATTAAAAGATGTTGGGTTAGACGATAATCCTTTAACAAAAATCATTAAACTAGGTATAGGAAAACAACAATTAATTGAGATTGCGAAAGCTATATCTAAGAATGTTAATATACTTATACTAGATGAGCCAACAGCGGCGTTGAATGAAACAGAAAGTGAAAATCTCCTTAATATCATAAGAGAACTTAAGAGTAAAGGAGTTACATGTATATATATTTCTCATAAATTAAATGAAGTAAAAGAGATTGCGGATAATATAACAATACTTAGAGATGGTCAGACTATATCAACAATGGTTAATGATGATAGTATGACAGAGGATAAGATAATATCTTTAATGGTAGGTAGAGAATTGACTCAGAGATTTCCAAGGAAAGAGCACAAACCATCAGAACCTATGCTGGAAGTAAATAATCTAACTGTATATAATCCAGAAATGCCTGATAAAAAAGCAATAGATAATATTTCTTTTACAGCTAGAAAAGGAGAAATTCTAGGTATTGCAGGGCTTATGGGGGCAGGTAGAACAGAACTTGCTATGAGTTTGTTTGGTTCATATGGTGTAGGTAAATCTGGAACTGTTAAGATACAGGGTAAAAATGTAGTTATTAATAATCCGAGAACAGCTATTAGAAAAGGATTATGTTATCTATCAGAAGATAGGAAAGTAAATGGACTTGTCCTTGGGATGGATATAAAAGAAAATACCACACTGGCTAATCTACACAAAATAGCTAAGAACGGTGTTATTAATCAGAATGAAGAAATTAAGATCACCAATCATTATGTAAAAGCTCTTAAAACTAAAACACCATCCATTGAACAAAAAGTCAGTAACCTAAGTGGAGGTAATCAACAAAAAGTTGTTTTGGCTAAATGGTTGATGGCAGAACCTAAGATATTAATTTTAGATGAGCCTACAAGAGGTATAGATGTAGGTGCTAAATATGAGATATATAATATAATGAATGAATTAGTGGAAAAAGGTGTTTCGATTATTATGATTTCATCTGAGCTTCCTGAAATACTAGGTATGAGTGATAGAATACTTATTATGCATGAAGGTAAATTGACAGGTGAACTTGATTATAAAGAGGCATCACAAGAGATAGTTATGCAATACGCAACGGGAGGGATGTAAGCATGTCTAAGGAAAATGGAATTATAAGTCTTATTAGATCATCTTTAAAGAAAAATATAAAGCAATATACGATGTTTATAGCATTAATAGGATTAATGATTATATTCACAATACTTACTGGCGGTACATTTATAATGCCAAGGAACTTATCCAACTTATTTATTCAGACATCCTATATAGCAATTCTTGCTTGTGGGGGTTGTATTAGTCATTGTTGCAGGACATATAGATTTGTCTATTGGTTCGGTAGTAGGATTTTTAGGAGCAATAGCTGCTACATTACAAGTTAATCTTCACTTTGGAACATTTCTTACTATAGTATTAACATTAGTAGTAGGTTTAATTATCGGATTATGGCAAGGTTATTGGGTAGCTTATAGAAATGTACCTGCATTCATTGTAACTCTAGCAGGTATGATGATTTTCAAAGGTGCACTTTTAGGAGTTACAAATGGGGCAACTATAGCTCCTCTAGATGACAGTTTCAAGGCTCTAGGACAAGGATATGTGCCTAATATCAGTTCGCTGAATATAGGTTCTGTCTCAATTAATATGACAACAGTTATTATAGGTATTATTGCAATCATTATCTATAATGCTTTAGAGCTTAAGAAAAGAGGAGAAAGAAAAAGATATGACTTCGAAATCTTACCAAAGAATCTGCAAATGGTAAAAATGATTGTTGTATCTATAGCAATAGCTATTTTCTTTGGTATCATGGCATCATATAAAGGTGTACCTTATTCTATAGTACTTGTTTTGATAGTCGGTATTTTATATACATTTATCACTAAGAATACTACTTTTGGACGTCATGTATATGCAATTGGTGGTAACAAAGAAGCTTCAAGATTGTCTGGTATCAATATTAAACAGAGAAACCTTTTGATATTTGCATCTATGGGTATATTATCAGCACTAGGAGCTATTATCTTTACAGCTAGATTAAATGCGGCAAGTGCTTCTGCTGGAGCAGGACTTGAACTTGAAGTAATAGCATCAGCAATTATTGGTGGAACCAGTACTATGGGTGGAGAAGGAACCATAGTAGGAGCAATTATTGGTGCATTGGTTATGGCAACGCTTAATAATGGAATGAGTCTTATGAATGTAGGGCCTACATGGCAGTATATTGTTAAGGGATTAATACTATTATTAGCAGTTTGGGTAGATATTTCAACTAAAAAGAAAAACTAGATACTCACAAGTAAAATAGACTCTGTTTGATTAAACAGAGTCTATTTTATTTAGATGCTTAGGGTTATTAATTTTCTAATCCATGTATTTCTTGCCCCAATTGCATAATTCTGTAAGTATATTTTTCAGGGACAAACCTCTTTGTGTTGGTATATATTCAACTTTTGGAGGAATGGTTGCATATGCTTTACGTTCTATAAGACCATCATTTTCAAGTTGCTTCAGTTCCAATGATAGAACTTTGTGGCTTATATTTGGTATTGTATTTTTTAGCTGACCATATCTAATGGGTTCTTTCTTGATTATATGCCATAATATTATGGCTCTCCATTTACTTCCTATTACAGTCATAGTAAAACCTATTGAACAAGTAAAATCTTTTTGCCTGTTTTTTTGATTAGGAAATTTTTCTAATGATTGTTTAGCCATTGAATATCACCTTTACTTTCAAAATGGTTAGTAACTGATTAAAATGTGCGTACTTGCAATATATTATAATTATTCTATAATAAAGTATATATTATCCTGTGTAAAGTATTTTTGCAGGATTATCTTAATAATAATAGAATGATATACATATAAAAATCATTATAATAATGGAGTACCAAATATTACTATGAAGAAATTCTTCATTTACAGGCACTTTGGTAAATTAATATATTGAATTTTTGTACTATATACTCTATAATATAAACAATATTTAGACGGGAGGTCATAGAATGGATAAGAAATGGAAAATAGAAACAGCGGCTGTACAAGGTGGATATGATCCTGGTAATTCAGAACCTAGAGTTTTACCGATATATCAAAGTACTACATATAAATATGATACTTGTGAAGAAGTAGCGAAGTTATTTGATTTAGAGGCAGCAGGACATATGTACACAAGAATTAGTAATCCAACAGTTGAGGCTTTGGAGAAAAAGATGGCTATGCTTGAGGGTGGTATTGGTGCTATGGCAACTTCATCTGGACAAGCAGCATCAATGATATCTGTTATGAATATATGTATAGCAGGAGATCACTTATTAGCAGCTAGTACATTATATGGGGGTTCTTTTTCATTACTTAAAACAACTCTTAAGAAGTTTGGTATAGAAGTTACATTTGTTGATCCAGAACTAAGTCTAGAAGAACTTAAGACTTATATAAAACCTAATACAAAAGGTGTTTTCGCTGAAACTATAGGTAATCCTGGTCTTAACATCCTAGATTTTGATAAATTTTCCACATTGGCACATGACAATGATGTTCCTTTAATTGTTGACAATACTTTTCCAACACCATATTTGTGTAGACCAATTGAGCATGGAGCAGATATAGTAGTTCACTCTTGTACTAAATATACTGATGGACATGCTACAAGTGTTGGAGGTATGATTATAGATAGTGGTAAATTTAATTGGGATAATGGTAAATTCCCTGAATTGACAACTCCAGATGATAGTTATCACGGTGTTGTATATGTCAGAGATTTCAAAGAAGCTGCTTATATTACTAAAGCAAGAGTTCAATTATTAAGGGATATTGGAGCAGCTATGAGTCCATTCAATGCTTTCTTGATGAATCTAGGATTAGAAACATTACCACTTAGAATGGAACGTCACAGCGAGAATGCATTAGCTATAGCAAAATGGTTGGAAAAAAATGATAAAATTGCATGGGTTGTGTATCCTGGACTTGAAAGTCATCCAAGTCATAATCTTGCTAAAAAGTATTTACCAAATGGTTGTAGCGGTGTTTTAACATTTGGTGTAAAAGGTGGAAAAGAAGTGGGAGAAAAACTTATTGATGGTTTAAATATGATAGCTTTGGTTGTGCATGTAGCCGATACTAGATCTTGTGTATTACATCCAGCAAGTACTACTCATAGACAATTATCAGAACAAGAACAGATTGCTTCTGGAGTTAAACCTGATTTGGTAAGATTTTCAGTAGGTATAGAAAATATTGATGATATTATAGATGACCTTACTAATGCACTAGAACAAATATAAATTTTGTTAATTAAGATTTATAGCTAGACAATTACTATATGTAATGTTACTATAACTCTACATATAATTATAGATTATGAGTTTAGTATGTAGAAGAGTGGTGAATAATATGGAGCAGTATTTGGGTGCAGTTGGATTCAAAAAACTCGTAGAAACCAAGAAGATAGAAGACGTAGTACAACAGATAATAAATGATCCTACTGAGAAATATATCTCTAATTATGGTGAAGATAAGATAAAAGTTGAGCTTCTAAAAAGATATAATGATGAATTAGGTATAATTGTTAGAGGCGAATTAGATGAAAATGAAGAAATAAAGGTTTTTTCTATTATTCCATATAAAGAAGGTAATTTACCTATGGATATTGATGAAGTTGATGTAATATACTCTAATAATAATAAAGATGACTATTATGTATATTTTGAAGATATTAAAACAGGAAATCCAATTACTTTTTATCTTCAGAATGTGGTAGATTATTTAGATATAGATGAAGATGAAGATGCATATGTAGAAAAGATAAGATTAGTAGCATTATCAACTGAAGGAACAGTAATATTACCTATCAATAAAGATGAAGTAGATAAGAATCTTGAACATGAAGAAGAAACATGGAGAGCTAATTTGTTAGAATTGGCTAGACAAGGTGACGAAGAAGCAATTCAATTATTAGAAATTGATGCAGAGCAGTCAGCCGAACTATTTAAAGTACGTACAAAACATGAAGACCTATTAACTATATTAGAAGGATATTTCATTCCATATGGACTTAATGACGCAGAGTACTCTATATTAGGAACAATAGAAGAGTTCTGTATCAAAACTAATTCATTTACAAATGAAGAAGTATATATAATGGATTTGATGTGCTTGAACTTCAAATTACAGGTATGCATCAACAAAAAGGACTTAATTGGTATACCTTCAATAGGTATGAGGTATAAAGGAATATGTTATGTACAAGGACATTTAGAATTTAATTAAGACTCGTGAAAAATCTCTACCGAATTAGACAGGATACAAAATAAAGTGCCAATCGTTAATTAACGATTGGCACTTTATTTTGTAATATTTTTGATGGAAAATTTTTTTATTATGATACTTTTAATTGCTCTTTTTCAATAGGAGTAGATAATCTGATTTTCTTGGTTTTATTTCTGTTAATGAATGTTCGAACTATAACCATTAATTTACAAAAGTAGTAAGTTGCTATAGCGGTAACAATGAAAAGTAAAACCATACCTAAGAAACCGTTGTATAATGATGTAAAGCCGATTATCTTTGTATAAGAGGTAACTAAGGATAGGATTAGGATGTGGCTGAGATAAAAATCGTATGACATGCTACTTAACACATGTATTTGTTCAGCTTTACTTTCTAATTTTAAGTTACTAAAACATTGATAGAGAAGATAGAAACTTATCATACTATATAATATAACAGTTGGCTTAACAGAATACATATAGGTATTTGTTAATTTACTATCGGTAATAAGAATGGCAAAGCTTACGATCCAGCCAAACAGTATATAGGAGCTTTTAATATTTAACAGTTTTGATTTGTGAGAAGAAAAATATATACCAAATACAAAATAAAACAGCCAGGTGGGCAGTAAAAGATAACTATATTTATTTAAGGTATAAGGTAATATACTAATATCTAGCTTATAGATAAAAGTTCCTCCTTGAAAATAAAGTGAAATTATACCTGATACGATTAATAAAGGTATACCTTTTCTATATTTTAATAGTTTCTTAAGTAGTGGATATATAATATATAATTGTATAATAATCAATAAAAAATATAAGTGATTATATCCAGTTAAAATAATATTAACATAGTCAAGAGTTAGTAATTTATTTAAATGGTGACGATTATTATAAATAACATAGATTGCAAGCCATATTACATAAGGAATAATAATCTTCTTTAAATGTTTTATGTAAAAATCAAGCAAGGTAGAATTAAGCTTGTCCCTAGTATCTGAATAGTGCAAAAAGTAACCAGACATAATAATAAAAATAGGTACACAATACCTGAAAAATTGATTAATGATATAAGAGAATTCATGATTGATATAACGAGCGGTTACATGGATACCTAATACAGATAATGCACAAATAATGCGTAATAAACCAAAATTCAATAAAAATTTTTTCATAAAAAATCCTCCAAATATTATATTATAAATAAAAATTATAACTAACATATTTAACAATAACAGACATAGAGCAAGTATGCAATTCAAAATAATAATAAAAAGATTAAATAGTTGATATTTTTTTATATTACTAAAGCCTATTTTGTATAAAAAAATATTTAATAAGGATAATAATACTGTATAGATGAGGAGGATAATTGAATGAAGTGTCAGTTGGGATATGTCTCTCTAGCTTTAGATTTAGAAAAGGTTACGTCATCTAGTATTGTTACTTATAGATATTATAAAGGTCTTACTACTGAGGAGAAGATTAATAAACTAAAAAAAGTTACTTTATCTAATTTACAGGATTTAGAGAAAATATTAAATTACAACATTGAAAATGATATTCACTTCTATCGTTTAACATCTAATCTAGTACCATTAGCTACACATCCTGATGTAGTTGATTGGGATTATAGAAAATTTTTTAGCATAGATTTCGAATATATAGGTAAGATAATAAAGAAGCATAGTATGAGGGTAGATTTGCATGCAGATCAGTTTAACGTGATTAATAGTGTTAAAAAAGAGGTAGTTGAAAAAACAATAACAAATCTATACTTCTTAGCAATGATACTAGAAGATATCAATTTACCTGATGGTAAGATAATTATTCATGTTGGTGGGTCTATAGGAGGTAAAAAGGAAGCTATTAATAGGTTTATTACTAATTTTAAACATTTTCCAAAGGTAATAACTGATAAGATTATTATTGAAAATGATGATAAGATTTTTAATATTATTGATGTTCTAGAATTATGTAATGAATTAAAAGTACCCATGGTACTGGATGCTCATCACTATCGGTGTAATAATGAAGGTGAAAAGCTAGAGGATTATATTGAGGATATTTTTGATACTTGGAATAATGATAAATGGTTGCCAAAGATTCATTATTCAAGTGGTAAGGACAGTGAATTCGATAGAAAACACTCAGATTATATTTTTGCAAAAGAATTCATTAATCTTATAGAACAAGTAAGGAGTGTACAGAATAGAGATTTTGATATCATGCTAGAATCAAAGAAGAAAGAAAAGGCGTTGTTCAAGTTAATGGAAGATATAAAGATAATTAAAAACGATTGGAATTATATAGATAATACAACATTCGAATTGTAGAGGTGATAAGTGTGTTTAAGCCTAAGAGAGTTTTAATTGAAAAGGATGCCTTGAAGTATCCGTTAGGAGAAGAGCTATATAAACAATTTCAAAATATGGATATTGAGCTTATTATGCTGGAAACTACCAGAACAAAGGGTATACCAGGTACAACTAAGAGTGAAAAATATAGTCATGGCAAAAATACCCTTGTAGTGGGGGTAAAGAAGAGTTTAACATTCCAGACGTGTAAACCTTCTGCTCATTATCAATTACCCCTTGTAACAGGCTGTATGGGACAGTGTGAGTATTGTTACCTTAATACTCAGTTGGGTGATAAACCATACACAAGGATATATGTTAATATAGATGAGATACTAGGTAAGGCTAAGAAATATATGAATGAAAGAAATGGTGAAATTACAATATTTGAAGGTGCAGCAACATCTGATCCACTACCTGTGGAACCTTATACTCATGCTCTTAATACGGCTATAGAATTTTTTGCGAAAGAAGAACAAGGAAGATTTCGTTTCGTAACAAAATTCACTAATGTAGAGGATATAATAAATGCCAAGCACAATGGACATACAACTGTAAGATTCAGTATAAATACTGATAAAGTAATTAAGAGTTATGAGCACAGAACACCTAGTGCAAGAAGCCGGATAGAAGCAGCACACAAAGTCTTAGATGCTGATTATCCTATTGGCTTTATAATCGCCCCTGTATTTATATATGATGGGTGGAAAAAAGAGTATAATATGTTAATAAAAGATCTAAATAATAAATTAGCTGTGGATAAACATAAAAATATTAGTTTTGAAATCATTTCTCATAGATATACTACTAAAGCTAAAAATAGGATAACGGAGATATTTCCGGAAACCAATTTACCAATGACTGATGAGGAAAGAACATTCAAGTATGGTCAATTTGGGTATGGTAAATATGTGTATAGTAAAGAACAGTTAGCTGAGATGAAAGATTTTTTTAAGGAGCAGTTAGGGAAATATTTTTCTGATAGTGAAATTAAATATATAATATGATTAATATAAGAGGCTGTCTCATTTGACAGCCTCTTATATTAGTGTAAAAGATATAATGGTTATAAGTCAAATAAAGATTTTATCTCGTCTTCGCTTAACTTAGTCAGCATGGTTTCACCGGGTTTTATAATAGAATCAATCATTGATTTTTTCTTTTGCTGTAATTGATATATCCGTTCCTCTATTGTTCCTGCAGTTATTAATTTGAAGACCTGAACTGATTTATCTTGCCCTATTCTATAAGCTCTATCAGTAGCTTGATCTTCTACTGCAGGGTTCCACCATGGGTCATAATGAATTACCATATCTGCACCTGTCAAATTAAGCCCGGTTCCTCCAGCTTTTAGAGATATAAGGAAAACGCTGGTATCTCCTTCATTAAAGTCATTAACCATATCTCTACGTTTTTCAGATTTGGTTGAACCGTCTAAGTAGTAGTTAGAGATTTCATTGGTATCCAATAAATCTTTTATTATATTAAGCATACTTGTAAAACTAGAAAATATGAGTATTCTATGGCCACTATCTACGGCATCTGTTACTAGTTCTAATAATAATTGTAATTTACCACTATCCCCTTTGTAATCTTCGATGAAGGTAGCAGGGTGGCAGCATATTTGTCTTAGTCTTGTTAGAGCTGCCAATATTTTCATTTTACTCTTATTAAAACCGCTGATAGCGATTTCTTCAACTATTTCTTTTTTAGTTTTTTGTAAATATGCTAAATACATTTTTTTCTGATTTTCTGTTAAGTCTGTTGACATTTTAGTTTCTATTTTTGGTGGTAATTCAGTTAATACGTCTGTTTTCAGTCTTCTAAGTATAAATGGTTTTATTTGATTATTTAATTGGCTTAGAGCTTCTTCATCATTGTTCTTAATGATTGGTCGTTCATAATTGGAGGTAAATTTTCTGTTACTTAATAAATAACCTGGTAGAATGAAATCAAAAATGGACCATAATTCCATTAATGAATTTTCTATAGGTGTACCTGTTAAAGCAAATCTCACTTTTGCTGGTATTAGTTTTACAGATTTAGCATTCAATGAGTTAGGATTCTTAATATGTTGAGCTTCATCAATAAAACAGTATTCAAATAAGTAATTAGAATAATCTTCTATATCCCTTTTTAATAAACCGTATGAGGTTATAATTACATCGTTGTCATTAATCTCTTTAAAAAACTTTTGTCTATCTTTTCTACTCCCAGATATTATTAATACATTAAGATCAGGTGCAAATTTTTCTATCTCATCTGCCCAATTGTAAACTAGAGATGTAGGGGCAACAACTAATGAAGGATTTTTAATCTCCGTTGATTTAATTAGTGCAATTGATTGAAGCGTTTTACCAAGTCCCATATCATCAGCAAGTATTCCACCAAAACCATAATAGGCTAAGGATTTTAGCCACATAAATCCAAACTTTTGATAATCTCTAAGGATATTTTGGAGGTTCTTAGGTGGAGTGAATTCCATATCTATTGGTTTTATAACATTTTTAACTAGCTGATTGAAACCCTCATTACGATTAAAAATACTAATATTTTTCTCATTTAATAGAGTATCAAGGTAGAAAGCTCTATATTTGGGTATCTGGATAACATCATTTTTAAAATCTTTTGAGGATAGATTAAGTCCACTAATCAATGTTGATAAATTTTGGGTTTCTTGGTCTTCTAGAGGTAAGAATCCACCATTTTTCAATTTATAGTAACGTTTTTTTTCTTTTAGTGATTTCATTATTGAAACAAGTTCATCCTGGTCTATACCGTCAATGTTAAAAGATATTTCAAGCATGTTAGAATCTTCACTTAACCTGATTCCACCTTGCATGTCATATTCTTCTCTAATATGAATGTCTTTAAAATTCTCAGAGTAATAGATTGTAGCTAATTGCTGTAATTTTGGTAAATAGTAATAAATAAAATCATATAAGTTATTTTCATCTTGTATAGTAAAGAAATCATCTTCTTCTGATTTAACACAGTAAGCTTCTTTCAAAAGAGATAATATCAAGGCTTCTTTTTTGATATCTTGAACTAAGATAATATCAATGGGTATATCTGGTTTTTCTTCGGGTATAACACCGATTTTGTAATCACCATAATTAAAATTTACAGTACCTTTTATAGTATCAAAGTATTTATCAAGATAGATTTCACAAGAAAATTCTCCGGTGTAAAGTTTATCTGATATTTCAGAGTCCATATGAACTGTTCCAAGTTCTTTTAGGACAGGTAATATGGTTGATACAAATTTGTGTTTATAATTAATACTAAGCTCTATTGATTTGGTTTTATTATTAAAGGTCTTATCAATAACATGAAAAAGTTGCTGTTTTTCTGGTGATAAATTGTAAATATTATTATCATAGAAAACATATTTACAATCTCTGGTTAATCTAAAGAAATTCTGATTATTCTTTATTGTGATGATAATGATATTAGATGAACTTTTTACATAAAATTTCATATTAATATCGGTTAGTATTTCACAATTTCTATATATGATATCATTGTAATTAATGTTAAAATCTCTATTTTCCAATATGGATAAAGTTTTTTTGATATAAGTTTCAGGAAGAGCTATGTTATTTTTGTACCCGGTATAGCTATTTCTGTAGCCTATATCTTTATTAATAAATTTTTCAGTTTCATAATAGTCACCAATTGTGTTTATAAACTGATTATCATATTCATTGAAGTAATGATAGCTAGTGTTGAAAATAAATTCTTTGCCATAAGTAATACTTCCACCGGCTTTATATTTTTTATAAAGTTCATTGAAATTCTTAAGGGCATATAGTCGTTTTTCGCCAATTCTTAGATTATATGATGATGAATAATAGTTATTATAGATGCTTATTGGGAAAAATGTGATTTCAATACTAACAGGTGTTCTTTTTGCGTTTTTGGTTGTTTTACCAATCATGGCTTTTGAGAAGTTTTCAATTACATTGTCATATGAATTATTAATATAGTTTTTATTGAATTCATCTTGTCTATATAAGATAGTCAATAAAGCTGCTATGATATGTTTGCAGGCGCCAGAATATTTTTGAAATGCCTTGCAGTTACATTCCATATAATTGAGCTTTCCATTACTATTGTCGAATTCTAATAAAACATTATATAAGTCAGTTCCCATGACTTTTATGTCAAAGAAATCAGTATAAAAATTAATGTCATCTACATGACCTTTATTATAATATTTTACACCCTTCATAAAAGTTTTATCATTACATAATCTTCGTATATCATCAAGAGAAAAATGAATCATAAGTTTCACCTACTTAACCAAATTCCGAATAAACTAGCTAAATTAAAGTAATTTTACGTTATCTATTATTATAACAAAAATACGATGTAGTTAAAAGTATTTTTAGAAGTATTTCTTAATTTTATAAATATGGACGGATTGAAAATTGAAGTGCAACAGTAGAGATGAGTAAAAATGGTTAGAAGAAATGAAAGATGGATTAATCAAAACAGCTATAGCTAATTTGCTAACCTTAACAGGGCGAAAATCACGTATGAAAATTATTACTAAATTACCAGATAAGGCATGCGAATCGGTAAAGAAAGCTCTCATAGGTATTAAGAAAAACTATGGTCATGACTTTAAAAGGATATTCAAAAGCATTACCTGTGATAATGGTAGTGAATTTAGCTTTAGTGAAGACTTCAAGAAAAAATAAAGCATCAATGAGTATAAGTAGGTATATTAGTAGTAAATATATTAAGTAAATCTATAGGGTAATAATGATAAGGGTATAATCAGAGTAATCATAAGTCTATTTGTTTAAGGGAATATAATTATGTAGAAAAATATAGGGTATGAAGCCCTATATTTAATGATGAATTGTTGCAAGTTATTGATAGTAATTATATAGTTAATTGTTGTAAATATCATTATATCATATAAATCTACATAATTGTATATTTTTATATAAAAAATATGGTTAAATTTTGTAATACTAGAATTTTAGCAACTATTGGAGATAGTAATTTCATTATTACCAATTATTGTAATATACATTGTACTTAATAAGTATTTTATGCAGGGTATAAGAAGGGATGAAAAAAATAATAGATATAAAATATTGAATGTATTGAATATATAGTGTATACTTTTTAATACTATAGGAAGATAATTTACGTAAAGGTGGTCGACTAAATGGATAATAAATATAAGTTATTTATATTTGATATGGATGGTGTTATTACTGAGACAAGCGAACAGCACTATCAAGCATGGAAACAGCTTGCCAATGAGATAGGTATAAATATTGATAGAAAATTCAACGAAAAGTTAAAAGGTGTTTCAAGAATGGAATCTCTTGATAGAATACTTGAAAATGCAAATAAAGCTAGTGATTTTACAGAAGAAGAAAAATTAGAACTAGCAGCAAGAAAAAATGAAAATTACAAAGAAATGATACTTAAATGTACAGAAGAAGATCTATTTGAAGGAGTAAAAGACCTATTTGTTGAGCTTAAAAAGAGAAATATCAAGATTGCCATAGGAAGTGCTTCTAAGAATGCACCTACTTTAGTAAGGTTATTAGGAATTGAAAATGATATTGATTATATTGTTAACCCAGCTGAAGTTAAAAAAGGAAAGCCAGCGCCAGATATTTTCTTAAAAGCGGCAGAACACTTAGGAGTAGATATATCAGAATGTATAGGTGTTGAAGATGCTGAAGCAGGAATTGAAGCCATTAAATCTGCAGGTATGTTCGCAGTTGGTATAGGGGATAGCAAGGTTCTTAATAAAGCCGATATTGTTTATGGACAAACAAAAGATATTAAACTTGAAGAACTTATGTAGATGTTTTTAGATATTGGGTTATTAAGAAACGTATAAGGAGACCAATGTCATTTAGTTAAAAAGTGTAAAGAGTTTTGTTCTTAAAAATAGAGCAAAGCTCTTTTTTTTCTGCAATAATTAGAAAAAAACTTGACAAATCATCATATAAATATGTTGAGTTTATTTAATTAAATATAAATAATATATCGAATGTTTTTATAAAAATATAATGGTGTTTTACTTTTAATTAAACGTAATTGTTTTTGTAAAACTTTACATTCATAATACGACAGAATTTTCAGAATTGTTATGTTATACTGTTGTTGTTTTCGATCGAAACAACTAATAAAAATGTATAGTGTAGGGCAATTAATAAAAATAAAATTTTAAAAATAAGACACTGTTCTACCTAAAAAAGAAAGGATGAAAGAAAATGAAAAAAATTATATCAAAAAAACTTATTGCATTTTTAATGGTAGGAGGAATGCTAATGTCAAATATGTCAGTATTTGCAAATACATTACCTACACCTATTAATGAGGTACCAACAGTAATAGCAGATAAAGATATTTCAATAAAAGATACAGTTGTTAAAGAATATTCCGGTTTTGGTGAAATTCTCAATATAAGACAAGGTTCTAGAGCGCTTTTAGTTACCATTAAAAATCAGTATGATTCTAGACTTTATACTTTAATTATTGGTGATGAAACAGAAGTAAGTGAAAGTATAAGTGGTAAAAAACTTAATGGAACAGATTTGAAGGTTGGTAACTATGTATATACAGAATACAGTAGAAAGATGACAATGTCTATTCCACCTCAAACAGTTGCTTCTAAGGTTGAAGTAGTAGATGGTTATATTGTTTCATATGGAATAGTAGAAAAAGTAAAAGATGAAGTAATTATCGTTAACAATGGAATCATGGGCGATATTCATTTAAACTTATTGGAAAATGCAGTAATAGAAAATGAAGCTGGTGAGGAATTATCAATAAGTGATATTAATTCAGGAGATAGAATTAGAATTTACCATTCTCAAATAATGCTTTTGATGTTACCAGTTACATACCAAACTATTAAGATAGTAAAATAACATCACTTTACAAGTTATCATGGCATAATAAAGAGCTAAATTATGATTATATAAGTATATAAGGTATAAATGCTAGAATATTAGTGTTTATACCTTTCTTAGTGGGCATCTATATATAGTGATAGTTGAGAGATTTACGCTATCATTACTAATTTATTCAATATTTAGCATGATGCCATATTGATCTATTAGTTCACAATATTTTAGGGTAATAAGTTAGTAGATGAATTGGTATATAAAAACTATAAACATATATACTATTTGCTTAGGTTCATAAGTAATAACTAGATATAAAGTACAATTGCTTCAATAGAAATACAGATATTTTGTTGATTATTAATATATAATTAATAGCCTCTAAATGCAAAAGACAACAACTGGATTAATAATCCTAATAACATGTATAATTTGTATTATTATTATAAGTTATATGATGGCTTTGATGGCTAATGAAAAATCTATATCTTTTAGTGTAGACTTTATGAATTTGATACTAGTCTTTAATAATTTTAAGGTGATAAATTAATAATATTATAAATTTAAATAATAAATAAGTAAATTTATATTGCTATATTAGATTGAAATAAAAAATACTGAAGAAATGATTGAAATATTATTTTGATAAATGGTATGAAAGTTGTCTTTTTTTAATTACAGATAAATATTTTTTACAATATATGAAATTTAGATGAAGTACATCAAATATAGATATTTTGTTCAATTACTATATAATATAGATAGAAGTGATTGTATGATACGTTATCTCTCCTGTGAATTGGTATGTCAAATTCTATAGTCATATATAAAATAAAAATAAATAATTAATAGGCAGAAAAACAAATAATATTAGTTAATTATATTATATAAATATAAGTAAAATTATGGTAGGCAATAATTTCTCTAGTTAATGGATATAAGCAAATAATATATTTCTAATTACCTGTTAAAGTAATGTTTTATCAATATTAAAACAATTGGTAATCTATATATTAATAGGGTTTATATAAGATAATATAGAATTGACCATAGATTAATATTATGATATACTGACAACTATCGGTTTGAAATATGTCAAATAATGTATGTTTTTAATGTTATGAGGAGGATGTTATTTGGTTGAATATCATATTAGCCCAAGAGATGAAGCGGCTGAAAAAATAGAGTATTACATTATAGAAAATAAGCTGGAACCTCACGCTAAAATCCCATCTGAGAGGGATTTATGTGAGATGTGGGGAATCAATAGGACTACCCTAAGGTCAGCTATCAAAAGACTTGTTAGTGGTGGGAGATTATATAATAAAAAAGGTTCAGGTACGTATGTGGCGGATAATAAGATAATAATAGATTTGCATAGTATCATAACCTTATCAGATATAGATATAAGAATAAACAGGTTATTAATTAAAGTGATTTCTACAAAAATTATAGAAAGTAATAAACATATATCTAAGGAACTTCACGTATCTCTAGGTACAAAAATATATGAATTCATAAGACTTATAAGTGTGGATAGAGAGCCGATATCTTTTGAAACTCTATACATTCCATATGATAGGTTTTTGGGCATTGATAAATATAATTTAGAGGAAGAGGCCTTATGTAAAGTTATGGAGAATAGATATAATACAGTTATCTCAGGTGGAAATAAGAATGTAGGTATTTCACCAATAAATTTTCTGGATGCTGATTTTTTGAATGTAGAAAATAATTCGGCAGTATACATTTTAGATGGAGTAATTTGTGATAAAGGTAATATACCCATAATATATATGGAATCAATGGTGAGACCTGATAAAGTAAAATTTTCGTCTTCAAAGATATATAAATATAGAGGTGTACAAGCATGAGGAAAGCAGAAGAAATTAATTATAAATCGCCTATGTATCTACAATTAAAGAAAGTTATCTATAGTAAAATTCAAAGTGGAGAATATCTACCTGGAACTAGTATACCATCAGAAAATGAGTTAGCTAAAATGTATGGTATAAATCGTTTAACCGTCAGAAATGGAATAGATCAATTAGTGAATAAAGGATTACTAATGAGAGTTCAGGGAAAAGGAGTTTATGTACTAGGAACAAATAAAAAAAAGGATGTAGATATTGTTGGTGGGTTTGAAGAGATTATGAAAGTGAGTAGTACTACTAGGTCTAGTAAGATTCTTAAACAAGTGGTTAGAAAAGCTTCTGATAAATTTTCATGTATATTTGGTATTAGTTGTGAGGATGAAATTTATTATATCAAGAGAATCATTTATGTTGGGGGGATACCATCATCTTTAGAAGAAATATATATTCCTAAATATCTAATTACACAACTTGACTCAATTGATTTATCTGTTTTTTCTATAGAAGAAATATATGATTTCTATGGAATAATTAGAACCAAGGTGAATGAAACTATTGATTTAACTATTTTAGATGCAAATGAAGGAAGAATGCTTAAAATTAATGCAAATGAGGAAGTGATGGTTATGGAGAGTACTAGTTTTGATGATAGGGATAGAGTAATAGATTATAGGCGTAAATATAGTGTAGGTAATTTGTGTAAATACGGCGTGTGTATGAAAAGGGATTAATATTTTGTATTATCCTTTTTCCTTTAATGGGTCATATTATAGGTAATGAGAGATTTATGGATAAAAAATGTAGAAACTTAAATAGGAATAGTTCTTGACTTACAGTTAAAACATGATAAAATATATGTTGCAGATTGTTTTATTATTTTATTTGTTTAACAAATAGATAATAATATATTTATTTAATAAATTTAATATGTTTCCGTAGCTCAGTAGGATAGAGCGATCGCCTCCTAAGCGATAGGCCGTGGGTTCGAATCCCGCCGGGAACACTGATTAAATAAGGATTAGAGCGGTTTTCAAATTAACCCATTATATTAACTAAGATGCACAATATGACGTAAGTCATGAAATCTAATTATTGTGTTAATATTAAAATTAGATAAAATTCTAAATTAACAGAAATATTTTTGAAGTTATATATCTTCTTAGAATATAAGTAGAGGAATTTAAACGTAAGTTAAGCACCAAAATATAATGATAGGTGCTTAACTACTGTTTATTAATATGAAAATCTAAATCCATCTAAATGATTACGGTTGCAGTCAGGTGGATTAATTTCATCAGTTTCATATGCGGAATACCCCATAATACTTCCAATAAATTTTAATTGACTACCGGTCCAATAATATCCTATTTTCTCGCCTAAATGTGGATGCCTTTCACAGACAAATATTTCTCCGCAATCACACTTATACAAAGCATACCTAGAGCCAACTACATTCCCATCTTCGTCATATACATAGGTACCACCTTGAAACTTCATTTCGTGGTTGCCATGAATTGGACAATCTGAAATTTCAGCGGAACTTACTAAAGTTATTGATGAAAATAAAAAAATCATACTGAATAGAATACATAGCTTTTTCTTCATTCTTTTCACATCCTCTGTTTATTATTATAGATTTATTAATTGCTTCGATCGAAAGCAATATTATTATAACATAAAAATCATATGATATTAGGTATAAATAGTTAAAAAGTCATAAAAATGTTTAATATTAAGAAAAATAAAATAAAATTTAAATAAATTTAGAATTTACAATATTATTATTAAAATTTAAAGGGCTAATATTTGCTGAATAGCTATTAGTGACTCTGTTTTTTATTGATTATTAATAATATGTAGATATTTTTAATTGTTTTCTAATTGCTTACTATCTGATTATTTGATAATATTAATTTTAGAAATCTAAATAAATAGAGATATCAATAAAAGAAGGTGTTTAAAAATGGAAGTTATTATAGATATTTTATCAGATATTATATCGGTTCCTCTTGAAAAATGGGATAAGCTAAAATCAAGTTATAAATTAATTACGTCTTCAGTATTAGTAACTATAATAATCGGTGCATTTATGTACTTCTAATGAAAAATTATTTACTATTTTGTAATAAGGAGTATAATTGATTTGTGAAAAAATTAATTGACATATGTTGATATATTTACATCAAAGGTTTATAGAATGAAGTAACTGATTCAGCAAACCACTAATAACAAAAAAGCTAAGATATAAGTACAATATAAGAAAGGCAAAAAATGGACACAATAATAATCACACTAGTAGCAATAGTTTTCATAGTAATACTATTTAAAATAATTGAAGGTAAATTATCTAATAAGAATAAATATAATTATTCAGTAGCGTACAAAGATGTTGATAGCATATTGACAAAAGCAGAATTAAGATTTTATGATATTTTATATGATGTTTGCGATGATTTAGATGTCACTTTATTTACCAAAGTAAGAGTAGCAGATATAGTGAAAGTCAAGAATAAAGATAATTATATGACGTATTTTAATAAAATCAGCTCAAAACATATTGATTTTGTTCTATGTGATAATACGACTCTAAAGCCGTTGATATGCTTAGAGTTAGATGATAGATCACATAATAGAAAAGATAGAATGGAAAGAGATAAATTCATTAATGAAGTTTTAAGCAGTATAGGTTATGAAGTAGTACATATACCTTGCAAATATAAGTATGATAAGGAAGCTATTAAAATAGAACTACAGAATGCATTAAATTAATAATCTATAGTAAAAATAATCTCCTAAGATGTTAGGGGATTATTTTTATAAAATTTATCAATATAATGATAGGATAAAATCAAATATTATTATTTCTATGACTTCTTGATACAAGGAATATAATAATCTAGAATTAAATTTTTTTCTCCATTATTTTTAGGTATTCCAAACCGTTCATCAGTATACACTTCGCATGAAAAGTAATTTTGCCAATCAACAACATAACCGTTTTGATTGATTGCTTCAACTGTAAGTGAATGTAAATTAGGGTATATGTCGTGTTCTTTACCCTCAATCCATGCCTTCGCAATGATACAAGCTGGTATTTCATAAGACGTATATCCATCAGGTACAGGAGTATTTGCTTTCATAAAAAATCCTGCAAGATAAGTGAAAGTTCCATCCTCATTACAGAAATCTCTCATATATCCTTGGTAAGCATCAGGAGTTTCAGCTGGACAATATTTGCTCATCTTTGCAAGAGTATCAAATGTACCATCAGAAAAGCATTGTTCCCATAATGAAGGGATAGTTTGATACTTTGATTGAAAAATAGGGTTAAAGCTTTCGTGCTTTGTTCTGATCTCCTTGCCAATAATTCTATATGGACCAAAAGACACAAATTCTATTTTTTTTAATGTTGCCATTTTATCATTCCTTTCATATGGTATTTGCGGTATTATCTTTTTTAACAATAGGTATCCAGAGTTCATTTTGGGGATTGTGTCCTGGAGGATAATAGCATTCAATGGCTGGTAAATCAGCAAAGGAATAAGTTGATGTAGGAGCCCAATCGGTATACAAACGTTTCCAAGATTTTATGATATCAGTAAGCTTGGGGGCTTCAAATACTACCCACTGGCTCTCAGGGAAATTCAGTTTTTCCATACCAACAGGAGTTTCCTTTTCATAGGGAACAGCTAAATGGTAAGAAAAATCTTTATTATTACCCCAATCACCGTCAGATAAAATACCAAGTATCCCGTTTAGTGTTTTTTTGGGATTTGTATCCATTAAATTAAGTAATCTTTCTCCAATTCCATTTTGTTGAGTTTCCTGCCAAATTACAGGTACGGTACTGAATGCTTTTTCAGTGCTTACATTATATTTGAAACCTACTGCTGAAAACGGACCAATTTTTTCAATTCTGTAGTTCATTTCTGTACCTCCTGAAATCGAGATATGAAAAGACATACGTGGATAAGCTTTCAATTTTACACCTGATTTTCGTGCTGAGGTAGGGGCAATTCCATGAATCTCTTTAAAGGCCCGTGTAAAGGCTGAATGAGATGTATAACCATATTTCTGTGCAATCTCAATAACACTACTATTATTATGTTGTAATTCAAAAGCTGCAAGAGTTAAGCGCCTACGCCTGATATAATCAGAAAGTGGTATTTCTGTAATAAATACAAACATACGTTGAAAATGGTAATTAGGGCAGCAAGCAATTCTAGCAACCTCCTTATAGTCGATATCACATGTAATGTTATTCTCGATATAGTTTATAGCTGCGTTCATTCTCTTAAGCCAATCCATGTTTATCAGTCCTTCCATTACAGTTTAGCAGATAAATGATATAATGCTTTGCAGTTGGTGTACTAAAAATGCAAAGTATATTAAATTTATAAAAAAATACTAATTATCTATTTATATTAATGGTATAAAATAAGTATAATATTGTCAATGTGTATTACTTAATATTGAATGATAATATTTTACAAAATATAAAAAATAACAACTAAAGAAAAAATTACTAATTACTGTAAATGTATTTAATTTAATATATTGTTAATACTAATAAAGAATTATTAAAAAATTTATGAATTATTGAAACTAAATGAGGTGTTCATGCGTCTAATTAACGAGGAGTAAAATAATTACTATATTAAAAGGGCAAAATAATGTGAACACTAAGACTAATCTTTAAGACTACAATAACAACACAATGATGAGGTGAGTATATTGAAAAAGAATACAATTAGAGCTATAGCATTAGTTCTAGGATTAAGTTTATTTTCTTTTGTAGGATGTAAGACTAACAACACTGATCCTAATACACCAAACCAGGAAAATAATAATGAAATCCAAGATAATGAAAATGTTGACATGAATGGGAACAATATGTAATTAAATTCTAATAGATATAATTATTTTAATTTAATTATTAGAAGTCACAATAAAAAATAGATTAGAATTTCTAGTTTCAATAGAAGTTATTTAATCTGTTTTTTTATTTGCAAAAAATTACTTATAAATATAAAATCAGTATAGTGTAGAAAAAAGTACAAGAACTATAGAAATATGACATATATTAAAATATATTAATGTAGTATAATATGGAAGAAGTAATCTATATAATAAAATAAATATGGGACTGTTTCTTAACAAAGCTTATTAGAGACAGTCCCTTTAAGACTGTAACAAATTACTGTATAATGCATTATATATCTAAAGGAAGTGAAAAATTTTGATACAATATCGCTACTCTTTTCGATTCAAATTGATTACAGTATTTCTTATATCCATATTTTTATTATCAATTTTGGTAATGGTAACTATACCAACCTATTTTACAAGAACAATGAATAAAGAGATTGATGTATTAACAGATAGTACGTTAATAGCTATTGAACATAATCTTAATAGTTACTTTGATGAATTGGAAAGAATAACTATCATGCCTTATTTTAATCAATCTTTTATGGATTCTTTGTTGGTGATAAATAATAATTATTACAGAGAATTGGATACATATAATAAATTTCTATTAACTCAATCTATACAATACACATTGGCAAACTATCTTCAATCAACAAGGGTTGATGTATTAAGTGCTCTTTTTGTGACGGAAAACTTACAATCATTTATTACAACTAAAAAATACGGTCAAACTTCAGTTATAAAGGAATACAATTTCAAAGAAGCTGATTGGTATCAAGAAGCTGTAAAGAGCAATAGTAAAGTAACTTATATTAATGCTCATAAACAAGATTATTTACAAACACCTGTAGCCAGCCAAGTATTTTCCGTAGCTCGTCTTATAAAAGATCCTATAACATTAAAGACATTGGGAGTCCTAATGGCAGATATGGATACTAATATTATAGCTAAAACTTTCAATAATATTAATCTAGGTGTCTCATCAATCATAACTGTATACGATGGAAACAATAATCTTATATATACAACTAAACCAATATCAAAAACATTGGAAGATCAAATAATTAATTACGAAGGTAAAAAGATATCGTCTCCAAAAGATGATTATAGACTTATTACTAGACCATTAAGCAAATTGCCATGGCATATCAATATATTAGTATCTCAATCGGAGTTGAATAATAAAATTAAAGGTATGTATGTAGTAGGTGGTTTATTTATATTTCTAGAACTTCTAATTACCATATTAATCTATTATCTTATGTGGAATCATATCACTAAGCCTTTTAACAACATGCTTACAACAATTGAAAAGATTCAAAAGGGGAATCGCTCTCTATTGTTCGATGAATCAGGAAAAGATGAAATAGCTTATTTATGTCATAATCTTAATGATATGATGTATGAGATTGATGATTTAGTGAGCAGGGAGTATAAAGCAATCATTGAAAAACAAAAGGCGGAATATCATGCCCTACAATCTCAGATACAACCACATTTTTTGTTCAATACTCTCAATGGGTTAATAGGTCTCAATAGATTAGGTGAGCGTAAGAAAGTAGAAGAAACCATAATTAACTTAACAGGAATGATGCGATATATTCTTAATCAACAAGATACATCTAGTTTGGAAGAAGAATTTAGACTTCTAGAACGTTATTGTTCTTTGCAAAAAGTGCGTTTTGGTGAGAGAATCAACTATAGACTTGAACTACAATCTGAATTACGGGATATTCAAGTTCCAAAACTACTATTACAACCTCTAGTGGAAAATGCTATAATTCATGGGTTGGAACCAATGCAAGAATCTGGTAAATTACAAGTAAAAGCATTTATAATAAAAGTAGATGATAAGGAACATATGTACATAATAGTAGAAGATAATGGAGTTGGATTTGATATAAATAAGATATCATCTAATGTTGGAATCACCAATATAAAAAACAGATTAATACTCATTAATTCATTGAGTCAAATTATAATTCATAGCAAAGAAGGAGAAGGTACAAAAATTACTATAAAAATACCTCTAAATCTTCAAAATAATCAAAAGTCAGGGGGAGTGTTAATCTATGAAAATCTTAATAGCTGATGATGAATATTTGGTTAGGTCCACATTAGTTAGTATGTTAGGGGAATTAGGGATATCAAAAGAGTGGATAGATGAAGTAGACAATGGAGAAAAATTAATAACTCAATTTCAAACAGCAACTTATGATATTGCTTTTATAGATATTAGAATGCCAAAAATGAATGGACTTGAGGCTATTGAAAAAGTTAAAAATATTGCACCCTATACGAAATGGGTTATAACAACTGGTTACTCAGAATTCTCGTATGCAAAAGAAGCTATACAGCTGGGGGTATCTAATTATCTATTGAAGCCTATTAGCCTTAACGAATTGGGGGAAGTTATTTCAGAATTGCTCCAGGAAAACAAAAAATATGCTTTATTGCTGAACCAACAGTTTGAATCGGATATGAATAGTATATATCAAGAATTGCAATACCTAGAACAGTTGGAGATAAATTATACTGAGCATATAAAATATATGACATTTTGTATAAATACGAATTCTTTTAATATAACTCATAGAAATAATATAATGCAAAAATTGTATGGAGAGTTGAGAGAAAAGATCAAGAATATCATTACTCCCAATATTAGAATAGTTTTTTTGAACAGACAAGGAGTTGATTTAACCCTAGTACTGGCATGGGGATTTTTAGGAAATCATGAAGAAGCTGAGGAAATAGTAAATAATTTCTATCAGTCTCTAAAAGTTATGATTCTGAAATATTGCTGTACAGGTATGGAATTAACACTCATTCATTCAGAAGCTGTGGATTCTCTTGAAAACAACTTCAAATACCTGCATTGTATATATAATATGTGCCAGCTAAGGATATTAAAACCTAGTGAGTATATCTTTACCCTTAATGATTTAAAAGATATGTGGGAGCAAGCAGAAGATGAGCATCTACAATTAGTTGATAATTGCTCCGGGTTATTTGATGCATTCTATAGTAACAATTATTTAGCTTTCATGAGTCATATTGATACTCTTGATAAATTGGTTAATACTCATGAACAAGCACTAATGGATAACTTGAAAAGATATCTAAGTCCTTTGCTTAAAAATGAATCTTTTGATGCAGAGATGACAACCATTGATGAATTGAAACACACAGCTCATAAATATCTTGTTAAAACCAAGTCAACTGATGATAATCAAATGGATAGTATAAATCAAATTAAACTCTATGTTCAGAAAAACTATATGAAGGATATAGGTATCTATCAGATTGCAGATAAATTAAATCTGACACCTAATTATCTAAGTACATTGTTCAAGAAAAAAGAAGGTATTACTTTTATGAAATATCTTACCAAGACTAGAATGTTAATAGCAAAAGAATTATTAACAAACAACAATGTTACAGTAAGTCAAGTAGCCAATCAAGTTGGTTTTAACAGTGCAAGATATTTTAGCAAGCTTTTCAAGAACTATTATAATATATATCCATCTGAATTGAAGCATAAAAATTCTAATTAATTATAGGGCAATAGAATTCTATCCTTTATATTCTCTAACAATATATTGGATAGAATTCTGTGAGATCATCCTTTGACAGCTCCAGCAGATAATCCCTTAACAAAGTATTTTTGGAGAAACAAATAGAGAATAACTAATGGTATAGTTCCTATAATACATCCAGCAGCTACCCAGTTGATCTGATTAGAGAACTGAGAGAAAAATTGGCTTAGAGCTACAGTTATAGTATACATCTTAGGTTTCTGCAAGAAGAATACTGAGAATGTATAATCATTCCATATAGCTACACCAACTAAAATGGTTACAGTAGCTGTTACTGGTTTTAATAGTGGAAATATAATTCTAAAAAATATTCCAAAGCGTCCACATCCATCAATCAAAGCAGCTTCATCAAGTTCCTTGGAAATGGAGCCTATGAATCCAGTAAATAAGAAGATGGTTATAGGTAATTGATAAGCTATATGTGGTAATATAACGCTTAGATATGTACTGGTTCCTGTAGTATTGACAATTAATTTATATAAAGGCACTAATATAGTTAATGGAGGTACAATCATACAGGAAATACATAGAGTATAAATAAAATTATTGAATTTTGTTTTATATCTTGCCAAAGGATATGAAGCAAATGCACCAATAATAATAACACTTACAACTACTACAAGGGTGATGAAGATATTATTCTTGAATGCTGATATCATATTTGCTTCTAACCATGCATTCTTAAAATTTTCTAAATAAAGGTTAAAAGAAGGTATCCAATAAGATGAGCTATTGGAAGCAGGTCTAAAAGCTAAATTGATTAAGATATAAAAAGGTATCAAATATAAGATGCCTACAATATACATAATACATCTACTGAGTCGTTTCACATTTCTACCTCCTTATTCCTTAAAAATTTAACATTAATGATACTAATGATACTAATTAATAGGAACATGACGATTCCCATTGCAGAAGCATATCCAGCATCCATTCTTACAAAATACATTTGGTACATCATTGTTGATATAGAAGATGAGGTATAGCCAGGTCCACCTTTTGTCATAGCCATGATTACATCAAATAATTTCAAACCACCAATAATGTTTATAACTACACTTGTTGTTATAGCTGGCATTAACAATGGAATGGTGACATTCTTGAATTTTGTCCAACTTGTAGCGCCATCTATACTAGCTGCTTCGTAATAAGTTCGAGGTATTCCTTGAAGACCAGCTAAGTAGATAACCATTGAAATACCCATATATTGAAATGAATTTATAAGAGTGAGTATCCAAACAGACCGCTTACCAACAGCCAGCCAGTCAAGTGGTTGTAAGCCAAGTAACATCATAATATCATTAATTGCTCCACCTTCAAATTTGAAGAAGAAATACCATACATAACCCATAATCAATGCACTTATAACAACTGGTAAGTAGACAACGGTTCTTACTAATTTCTCACATCTCATCTTTTGGTCTAATAAAATGGCACAGCTAAGACCTAGAATATTCTGTATTAATGTACTGCCTATTCCATAGATTAATGTATTTTTCACAGTAAAATAAAAATCTTTATCATGAAATAGTCTCTGATACTTCTGTAATCCTACCCATAGAAACTTTGGAGAATAACCATTCCATTCTTTGAAGGATATAATGACTCCCTGAAAAAATGGATAAAAAATTAGCAGAACAAAGAAGATAAGAGCAGGAACATACATGATATTGACTATTTTAGGTGAGTGTAACTGCTTTTTAAGTTTGCTTTGTATCGTTTTCATATCTATTCCTTTCTAGATTCAATAATTAATAAGTTGCAAAAAGGGCTGTTTCATAATATATTCGTTCATTGGCTAACATTATGAGACAGCCCCTTAATTAAATTATGTATTTATAATTAATTATCTTGTAATTGATGTAAACGGTTAAATTCAGATTCCATGTTTTCGGAGAATTCTCTAGGAGTAATAACTTTACCTAATAGGGACTGAGAATTCTTACACATAACATCCCACATTCCATTTGGAAGATATACTCTATCAAAATATGGGAAAGTTCTTAGATTAGCATATTTCTCATAAGTTTTTGTTAATTCTCCAGCGTTAATCTCTACACCCTCAATAGCTGGAGGTAATTTTGTATAAGCACATACTTTTGCAACATTTTCTTTTTCCGCACAGAAATCAATGAAAGCCATAGCTGCTTCTTTGTTAGGAGAATCTTTCCATACACCAAAAGTTGTTTTTTCTCCACCAGCAAAAGTTGGTTCATCACCATCATAGATAGCAGGGATAGGCATCATATCTGCTTTGATTTCTGGATTAAGAGCTCGTGCTTCTTCAATGAAATATGGACCATAGAAACCAATAGCAGCTTTTCCTTCAGCAAATTTTGCAATATTATCACTGAATTTTACTGTGAAGATATCTTTATTGATATAACCATTTTCATACATTTCTAGCCATTTTTCTGGTAGAACATCCCATTTGTTCCAATCAAAAGTTTGGTCTAATAATGCTTCTGCTTCATTTTTCTCTGGACTTATCAATAGTGGTGTTGCAAAGAAATCAAAGAATTGAGCTTCTTCCCAACCTTCAGCAGCACATACTATAGGAGTGATTTCTCCGTTACTCTTGGTTTTGATAGTTTCACATGCAGCCATGAAATCATCAAGAGTAGCTGGTATCTCTATGCCATATTCCTCGAAGATAGCTGTATTATATATTGGACCGGATTGATCCTGGTCAAAAGGTAGTACAAAAAGTTTACCTTCTTCGTCTGTAACGATTGGTTTAAAAGACTCTGTAACTTTATCTGCCCAAGCTCTGTTACTTAGATCAGCTAAAAATTCACCATATCTTAACTTTGCCCAGCCATGAGTTGAAAATATATCAGGCATATCTTTAGCTGCCATTTTTACTTTTAACATATTTTCATATTCTCCACCAGGAGCACTAAAATCAATTTGAATATTAGGATTAAGTGTTTCAAATTCTTTCGCAATATTTTCAAGAACTTCTGCATGTTTACCAACAACATTAGTCCATACAGTTAATTGAACAGGGTCTTCACTATTATTAGCATCTGGTTCACTAGCTTCAGGTGTTGAGCTTTCAGGAACATTAGTACTCTCTTTTTTTGCATCATTATTTTTACATCCAGCAAATAACATAGTTGAAACTGTTACTAGTAATAATAATGTAATTATTTTTTTCATATAAACTTCCTCCTTGTTTTTTCATTTCATGATTTTATTATAACTGCAATGAGTTCATAATTATATGACTTATAATTACACTTGAGGTGTATATTTCTTTGATTAAATATATATGAGGTAGTTGAATGAATCAACTACCTCATATATTATGTTCTTTTATAAGTATCAGTTAAATAGAAAACTTTTTAGTTGTATTTTTCATGTCTATAGCCATTTTTGAAAGAGTTTCACTGGAAGCTTGAATTTCTTGTATTGAAGCCATTTGTTCTTCAGTTGCAGCTGATACTGTTTGTGTTTCACCTGCTATTTCTCTACTGATATTCTCTATATCTTTTACAGAAGACACTATTTCAATACTGCTACCTGACATTTGTTGCATAGTACTAGAAACTTCCTGTATTTGACAGGATACATGTTTAATCAGATTTATTATATCTTCGTATGATTTTCCTGCACGAACAACAGTTTCTTTACCTAATTTCACTTGATCAGTACCGTCATTCATAGCTATTACCGCTTGATTAGTACCGTTTTTAATTTCAAGAATTAATTCGGATATTTTTTTAGCAGCTGACTGAGACTGTTCAGCCAACACCCGTACTTCATCTGCAACAACCGCAAATCCTTTTCCTTGTTCACCTGCTCTAGCTGCTTCGATGGCTGCGTTAAGGGCAAGTAAATTAGTTTGTTCTGAAATAGTGACGATTATATCAACAATCTGGCTTATTTCAGCGGAATGAGCATTTAAGCTAATTATCGCTTCTGATGAATTCACTGTAGATTCTTCAATTATATTCATTTGTACAACAACAGCATCCATAGCCTTTTCTCCACAATTAGCTGCTTCTGTAGCATCATTAGATACATTCGCTACATCATTAACATTTTCTGTTACTTGTTGAATACCTTTTAATATTTGCTCTATTGTATCAGAACTATGACCTACAACGTTCATCTGTTTTTCTGTTCCATCGGCTAGGCTTTCCATAGCAGTAGCCACTTGTTCTAATGCTTGTGCTGTTTCTTTGGTAGTATGAGAGAATTCATTAGAGGACACGGTTACTTGTTCAACAGAACCTGATATCTGTCCTATAAGATTCTTGATATCTTTTTGCATATTACTTAGCATCTTAGCCAAATTACCAAACTCATCTTTCCGTTTTAAATATTTTTGAGACATTTCTTTAGAAAAGTCCCCTTCTGCTAACAGATTTATATGTTTTATAGCTCCGTCTAATGGAGCTGTAAAATATTTTGAAACAATAATTGCTAATATGAAAGTAACAAATATTAATATGAGTACCATTATAATTGCTGCTTTTTTCATAGAGTTAATATCTTTTTCGATTTCTGTTTTCTCAATTGCGGCAACTAATTTCCATCCAAGCTTATCAGAGGTGTATGTATTAACAACATAATCTTTTCCATCTATATTGACATCAACATTTTCAGTATCCTTAAGTTCATTTTCATTTAATAATTCTTTTGGAAATACATCTTTAATATCTTTAAATATTAAATTTTCATTTTTAGGATGAGCTAATACTTTACCGTTTCCATCCACAAGGATAACATATCCAGTTTCACCTATCTTGATATCTTTGATTGTATTTGTTAGATTTTCCAAACTTAGAGCTACAGCAACAACACCTTTGTCATTTCCTGATTCATCTTTTATGACAGAGGCAGCACTCATAAATAACTTCCCTGTTCCTGTTGATTGATAAGGATCCGTTAGGATAACTTCGTTAGGATTATTCCAAGCCTGTTGATACCATCCTCTTTCACTGGGATTATAACCTGGAGATCTTGAACCACCCTCTTTTACTGGCCATTTTATATAACCACCATTTTCTTCTACGCCTATTCCAATTAAATAAATATCGGGATAACTCTCTCCCACATTCTTCATTACATTTAATAATTGAGTTGATAGACTTCCTACTTCAGGTGTTGGTATTTTAATATTTTCATCACCTTTTTTATCAGCAACGGAAAATATCGTATTATCTATTTGAGTTACTAATGAATGAGTAGCTACTTGTTTTGCATTTCCCTTTAAAGTTTTAATATTACTGGTTAAGTAATTCTCTACTTGATTAATTGTGTGAGTAGTTGTATCTCTAAAATTTTCGTATTCGTTCTTTTCGAATGTTAAAGTATAGATAATTGTTGCAACTATTATAGGTATCAATGCTATACTTAAAAATACTGTAAATAATTTTCCTCGTATCCCTGTAAATTTTTTTCTTGTTCTCATAGTAAGTCTCCTTTAAGTCAGCTAGTGTTATAATATGTAATGAACTTGTTAAAAAATTAGGTATAAATATTAGAAAAATAAAATATAACTTAGAAAAACCTGTTTTAATACTATAACTCATTATATACTAGGGGTTAAATTAATGTCAATATATGTATTTGAACTATAACCTAAAGCATTATTGTTTTTAGTGCCAAATTACTATATATTTTTAATATATATACTATAATGAATGATTAAGGTTATTTGGAATAAATAAGAGTGCTATATATTTCATTTTGAAAATAATAAACCATTAAATTGAAAGAAGTTTAAATATTAACAACATCTAAATAATTATCTTAACAAGAGAAAAGATTATTATTTAGATGTTATTTACACTTAATTCATGACGACTATATTTATTCAACTTTAATTTCTTTTTCAAGATAAGGGTATTTACCTCTTTTGATATATGTCGTATGAAGATATTTTTCTGATGTATTAGATAAAGGTTCGCCCAAGAATTCATCATATATTTGTTTCATAACAGGATTTTCATAGGATTTTCTGATTTTACTGTCTTTATCAATATTGTAAAGAGTGTCTGCACGATTGTGTCTATAATCAAGAGATATTTTCTTATGGTCTTTACCACCTAAAATTGGCTGACCTCCTCCACCTACACAACCTCCAGGACAGGCCATTACTTCCATATAGTCAAAAGGTTTTTCTCCACTTAGATGCCTTGTCATAGCTTTTTTTGCATTGCCTGTTCCATGTGCTATTGCAATTCTTAGAGTGGTATCTCCAAAAGTGACTTTGCCGTATTTCAATCCTTTTTGACCTCTTGCTTCTTCATATTCAGGAACACCTATTTCTTCTCCTGTCATGAAATAATGTGCAGTTCTTACAGCTGCTTCTAATACTCCACCTGTTGCTCCAAAAATTGTACCTGCGCTGCTGAATTGGTTAAAAGGTTCATCATATTCACTATCAGGTAGGCTGCCAAAATGTATGCCTACTGATTTTATCATTCTAGATAATTCTCTGGTTGTTAAGACATAATCAACATTTCTATATCCGTCCGATGTCATCTCTGGGCGTGCAGCTTCAAATTTTTTAGCAGTACAAGGCATTATTGCAACATTGACAATACTATCAGGATTTATATTATATTTTTTAGCATACCAAGTCTTGGTCAGGGCTCCACACATTTCATGAGGTGATTTACAAGTTGATAGATTATGAAGCATATCAGGATAAAAATGTTCTGCAAATTTGACCCAAGCGGGACAACAAGAAGATAGGAGAGGTAATTTTTCGGGATGGTTAGTAACTCTATCCTTTAATTCGCTTGCTTCTTCCATAATGGTGAGGTCTGCTGTAACATCAGTAGCAAAAACTTTATCGAAACCCAATCGATTAAGAGATGTCACAAGTTTTCCTCTAACCATAGTACCTACTGGAAGACCAAAAGCTTCACCGATTGTAACTTGAATAGAAGGAGCAGTTTGGGCTATGACATGTTTATTAGGGTCGTTTAGAACTTTCCATACGTCATCAATATCTTCTTTAGCAGTTAAAGATCCTGTAGGACATGCAATGATACATTGACCGCAGGTAATACAAGTGACTTCACTCAAATCTTTTTTGAAACTAGGTGCTATAACAGTATTGAGACCACGATTCAATGGAGAGTAAACATTACATTCTTGTATTTTATTACAGATTGCCATACATCTTCTACAATTAATACATTTACTATAATCTCTTTGGATAAAAACATTATCATTGTGAAAACCATAGTCAGGCATCTCACCAGTATATGGTATATCTCTAATTCCTAGACTATCTGCAACATTTTGTAGCTCACAATTAAGATTTCTGATACATGTTAAACATTCACGATGATGATTTGATAATATTAAAGTTACAGCAGTCCTTCTTGCGTCTCTAACCTTTTTGGTGTTGGTTTTAACTTTTAGACCATCTCTAACGGGAAAGACACAGGATGGTTGTAGAGCTCTGATTCCTTCTATTTCTACAACGCATACACGACAAGCTCCAATTTCATTTATATCTTTTAAATAGCATAAACTAGGAATTTCAATATTAACTAATCTGGCTGCTTCTAGAACAGACATCCCCATTGGAACTTTATAAGGGTTTCCATCAAAATATATAGTAACGAGTTTTTCTTTTGATTCTTGTTCATCTTTTTCACGTATATTTTCCACTTGTTTAGCTCCTTTCTATGTCAGCGTTTGTAAATGGCATTAACAGGACATTTTGGTATGCAAGCTCCACATTTAATACAAATATCTTGATGTATATGATAAGGAGGCTTTTTACGTTCACCTGTTATAGCATCTACGGGACAGACTTTTGCACATATTCCACAAGCAATACATTTTTCATCAGAAATCACTACCCTAAGAAGGGAATTACAAACTCCTGATGGACAACGTTTTTCTTTTATGTGAGCAAGATATTCATCTTCAAAATAATGAAGTGAACTTAGTATTGGGTTTGGAGCGGTTTGTCCAAGTCCGCATAAGGAGCTGTTCTTGATATTGACACTTAAGTCTTTCATAATATCAATATCTTCCATACTACCTTTTCCTTCTGTGATTCGTTCTAATATCTCAAGAAGTCTTTTGGTTCCTATTCTGCAAGGAACACATTTACCACAAGATTCATCAGTTGCAAATTCTAGATAAAATCTAGCTATATCTACCATACAATCAGATTCATCCATGACAATCATTCCTCCAGAACCCATCATTGAGCCTATATCCGTTAAGGATTTGAAATCTATTTTAGTATCTAGATGAGATTCAGGAATACATCCTCCAGACGGACCTCCTGTCTGGACTGCTTTGAATTTCTTACCACCAGGTATGCCACCACCAATATCAAATACAATAGTTCTTAAAGTGGTTCCCATGGGTACTTCAATAAGTCCAGTATTATTGATCTGACCAGCGAGTGCAAATACTTTTGTTCCTTTACTATCTTTTGTTCCTATACTACTGTACCAATCAGCTCCTTTTAATAGGATTATTGGTATATTGGCATAAGTTTCTACGTTATTGTTAAGGGTAGGATATTCCCACAATCCAACTTCTGCTGGAAATGGAGGTCTTGGTCTAGGTTCACCTCTAAGTCCCATAATAGAAGATATAAGAGCAGTTTCTTCACCACACACAAAAGCTCCTGCACCTAATCTGATATCAAGGTCAAATGAAAACCCCGTTCCTAATATATCGTTACCTAATAAACCTACTTCTTTTGCTTGTTCAAGGGCTATTGAAAGACGTTCTACAGCAATAGGATATTCAGCTCTGACATAAATAAAACCTTGGTCAGCTCCTATGGAATAACCAGCAATCAACATAGATTCTATGATACTATGAGGGTCTCCTTCAAGAATTGAACGGTCCATAAATGCACCAGGGTCGCCCTCATCAGCATTACAAACAACGTATTTCTTATCATTTTTATAGGCACGGGCAAATTCCCATTTTTCCCCTGTCGGGAAGCCACCACCACCTCTACCTCTAAGACCAGATTTTTTAATTGATTCAATAATTTTATCAGGTTCAGTTTTATTATTTAGAATATCAGCTATGGCTTCATAGCCATTCATAGCAATATATTCATAGATATTTTCTGGGTCGATGATACCGCAGTTACGCAAAGCTATTCTTTGTTGGTGATTAAAAAAATCTAGATCGTCAATTTTTTCTTGTACCTTATCTGTAGAAGGACTTTTATATAATAATCTCTCAATTACCTTATTATTTTGAATATGTTCTTCTAATATATTATCCACATCTTCTAGTTTCACATGGCAATAAAAAGTACGTTCTGGATGTACAACAATAATTGGCCCAAGTTTACAGAAACCAAAACAACCAGTTTTAAATACTTTCACTTTATCTTCCAAATGGCGTTTTTTAATTTCTTTTTCTAATTTCTTTAATATCACTTGACTATTAGAGGCGGTACAACCAGTACCAGAGCATACTAATATATGATGTTTATTTATTTCTTTATCAACTGATGTATTTTTTAATCGAATAGAAAGTTTGTCATAATGTTCTTGCTGAAGTTCTTTGAGTTTTGATATTGAATCGATAGGTTTATAGTCCATAGGCTCATCTCCTTACGTATTTTTTGTGTATTTATGGATTATGGAAGGTATATCTGAGGGAGATAGTCGACCATATACATCATCATTGATGGTTATTACTGGAGCAAGTCCACATGCACCGATACATCTAGTCGCTTTTAGTGTAAACATATGATTATGAGTTGTTTCGCCAACATCTAGTCCCAACTCTTCTTTGATTGCTTCTAAAATATCAGAAGCACCTTTTACATAGCAAGCGGTACCTAGACAAACACTTATAATATATTTTCCTGTTGGTTCTTGTGAAAAAAGAGAGTAGAAGCTGACAACTCCATTAATAGTAGATATAGGAATATCCATTTTTTCAGATATATATGTTTGGACTTTTATAGGAAGATATCCGAAGATGTCTTGAGCTTTTTTTAAAATAAAAATAAGCATACCATTTTTATCTTTATATTCTAAAATAATCTCATCAAGTTTTTGGTAATTAGCGATTTCATTCTTATCTATCGTTATTTCCATGAATTTGCCTCCTTAATTACTTTTTGTGAATTAATGAATTAATCTTAATGTTAGGCTATACAAATAACTGGAATTTTATTCTGTTTTGAAGATGAGATTTATATTTATATGAATTAGAAAAGAATTATATATAAGCTATTAATTAGCATAATATAGGACCAAATTCTTATAGGAATATTTGTCACATATGTATTATTATGACATTAGTTTGTAATATTACAAGCTTAATAATAAATTGTAATTATTTTATAAAAGCTTGAATAATAGGCTTGTAAGTAATTATTTATTGAAATAAATTGTTTGTAATTGATGAATAACTTTACATATAATAGTAATATTAAATTCATAATTTGGACATATTTATATGATACGATAATTATGTAGAAACTACCCCCCCTTTTATTTATATATAAAAACTTTTGACCTATCCACCGGGATAGGTTTTTTTTTGATATTTGTGTAATTGACAAATTCTAAAACATAAATCATAATAATGTTAATATGATTAATTTTATGGATTAATCTTAATAAAACTATTAACAACTATTTTAAGGAGCATATTATGAGATTAAGAAATGTCAAAGATTCAGATAAAAAAGTATCTGAGAGTTCAACGATAATAGAAAATGAAAAGGATTATAGAGGAAAATGGAATGAAAAATTCGGTAATGATAATCCTATACATATAGAAATTGGAATGGGTAAAGGTAAATTCATAACAACATTAGCAAAAAATAACCCCAATATCAATTATGTAGGTTTTGAGAAATTCACAAAAGTATTAGTTAGGGCTCTTGATAATCTAGATGAAGAAGAGCTTGATAATGTATTTGCAGTAAGAATGGATGTCGAACAAATACTTGATGTATTTGGGGAAGGGGAAATAGAAAGAATATATCTTAATTTTTCTGATCCATGGCCGAAAGATAGACATGCCAAAAGAAGACTTACTCATCATGGTTTTCTGGAAAGATATGAAAAAGTCTTAGCACCTAATGGCAGGATATGTTTCAAGACAGATAATAAGAATCTATTCGAATTCTCTCTAGAAGAAATTGAAAAGCATGGTTGGAAAGCTGAAAGGGTCACTAGGGATTTGCATAATAGTAATTATGTAGAAGGAAATACTATGACGGAATATGAAAAAAAATTTGTAAGTCTTGGTATGCCTATTTATAGAGTGGAGGCATTTAAGGAAAAAAGGTAGGAAGTTAAAATATAAAAATGGGGTTTCAAAAATACAAGGAGGTTTGATATGAAAAATAAAATCAAGATTAAAAAAGATGAAAAACTAGGTAGAACATTTATTGATTTCTTCAAATTAAAAGATAAGTATAAGAATGATTTCAGGTTTGATGTATTAAATACTTTGATAAAAGATCAACAGCTATTTGTTATGATTAATACTAATTTATGCTGTTCGGTAGATAATAGTGTACCAAGAGATAACATAAAATTGATTGAGAAATATGTTAAAGATAAGGGATTCAACAATGTTGTTGTACCTATAGAAAATACTAATAAAAAATCTGTATTTGGAGTAATGCTAGGTTCTAAGAATAAAAATTCATCTTATAAACTAGGTTTCATACTACCTAAAAATAACTTTGATAGAGAATTATATGATAAATTATTCAATATCTATGATATGGAAATTGGTGTAGGATTAGTGAAAGATGAAGAGGAAACATTAGAAGACTTCAGAAAAGGTTACTTTGATACACTTTTCAACAATGAATACTTGGAAAACAATATATTTGTGGGTATTATGTTTGATAAGATCATAACTGATTTAGAAGTAGATGAAAATGAAATTAATAATCTTATATAAGTTGAATTAAATAACCGGTTCATAGTAAGATCATAAATAATACGTATATTTTATAATATTTGACATACCTTTAATATGAGAAAGCTAATATAAGAATACCTTAAAAATAAAAAAGAGGTGAACTCATGTTAGAGGATAGTAATAGAAGAACAACATATATAGGTAAAATAATTGAGATAAAAAATGATGATGAATTTGTTGTTGAAACTTTAGATCAGAAAAACTATATTATTGTAGACATAACAAAAGATGTAGTATTTGATGATGGAATATCTAAAGATTTTTTGTTAGGTAATATAGTTATGTTTGAGACAATTAATTCTTTAACCGTTACTGATTATCCCCTACAACATAATGTTACGAAAATCATTGCTAATGATAAAGATGAGGTTATATCTATAGATAGTAGAGAAACATTAAGTGGATATTTGGGTGTGTTTCCTGATGTAGTACTGGATATAGATAATAGGGAAACAACTGTTCATGAAAAAAATATTGTTGCTGTTACATTACAAGAAACAGACGCAAGCTATGAATATGAAAAGGAAACAGAATCAGTAATATTAATTAGTGAATCACTACAACAACAAGAATATGGTAAAGAACACTATTGGGCATTTGCAGCAATAGATAAGGGTGTAACTGTAATTGCTTTTAATATAGTGGATAATGAAAAAACTAATGATGAAAAGATTAACTTTATAATTGATGTGAAGTAGGAAACGAAATAATTATATGATACAAATTCCCTTAAATAATTAATTCTCATATAATATTATAGAATAATATTTTATATTATCAAAGGTAACCATACTTTGATAATACAGGAGAATGTATGAAGTTTTCAGATAAAGTTAAATATAAGTATCGACAACAAAGTTATGGGAAAAAAAACAAGAAAAAACAACAGTTTGATATTACAAAAAGCTTAGATGATATGGAAAGTTATCTAGAAAAATTATTAGGTAAATATACTAAGAAGAAATAAATAAATCAATCAAATAGGGATGTAGGATAATATATTTTTAGATATTGTAAAATGTATTATCCTACATCCCTATCTTATCGTAGCTATGCTAAAAGAAAAGAGGCGTAGCCTCTTTTAATCTATTGACTTTACAGTACTAAAATCTCTTTAACAACTATATTAATAATAAATATGACTATTGATGAGATTAGATAAACATCAAATACTTTATCTTTCTTTTTCAGTGGTTTTTCTAGTTCATTTACAGGAGCTTTAACAAATAGGTATTCTTTTTTATTATGTTTGACAGCTGCGTAAAATAACAAGAATACTAGTGGTAATGTAATAAAAGTAAGTATAAGAGGTAGAGGTAATATAGTAAGGATTGTATCTCTAGTTACTGCTTCTTTTGCAAGCATATCATAATCAAATGAATTACCGAACATCTCTTGTAAGAATATAACTAATTTGGCAAGTACCATCTGTAAACCATTAATCAAAAAGTGTATGAGCATACTAGAAAATATAGAGCCTGTTATCTTAACTAGTATGAATAATATTGCACCCATTACAAATGCATAAGAAAATTGATTAACGTTCATATGAAGCATACCGAAGGATAGACCACTTACTAGGGCTGCCTTAAAAACATTCACGTTTTTATAATTGCTCATAAGGATACCTCTAGTAACTATTTCTTCATTAATAGCAGGAAGTACAGCAACCAATATGAGTAACATCCATAATGGATATTCTGCCAATGTAAAGATAGTTCCTGAAATTTTATTCTCAAAAAATATTTGAGATATTATATTAATTAACCATAATAGAGGTTGAATTAATAGCCCAATACCTATTGCTAATAGAACGTTGATGATATCAAGTTTTTTAAGCATTAATGTTTTCTTTACAGGTTGCCTTGTAATTATAAAATATATAATTACTGGAAATGCTATAAAAAGAAGCTGAGGAATTAATATGCTACTAACAGAAGTTATCTTAATATTGAAATTATGTACAATGATTCCAATAATTTCTGGTGCTAGTGTCATTATTAATAATAGTATTAAAATAAATTTATTGCCACGTCGAGCAGAGTTCATAGGTATTGATCCTTTCTATATAAATATTTCTCTAATATCTTATTTTTACCATTTTATTTATTAAAAATATAAAGTATACTGAATGCTAGTTAAACCTTAATGTAAAAGGGTAACCTTAACCTAATATAGCATATGAGAAAAATATATTCAACTTTTTTCAAATAATATCAACTTTTTATATATTTCAAACGTCTTATCTATGTAAGGAGGCAAAAAAAACTAATGTCGACATTTAACAATAATAATTACAACAAGCTTGTTGAGTTTATAAAAATTCACCAAGAAGATTTCTATAGATTAGCCTACAGCCATGTACATAATAGAGATTCGGCTCTTGATATTGTTCAAGACTCTATTTATAAGGGGCTTACAAATGTACATAAAGTAAAAAATATAGATAAATTAAAAACATGGATGTTTTCTATAATAGTCAACACATCCATAAGTTTCATAAGAAAAAACAAAAGACTTATTATAACGAATGATCTTCCCGAATTAATTGAGAGAGAAACTATTGACATTGCCGATAAAATAGATCTCTATCATGCCATTGAAAAACTTGACCTGAAATACAGAACCATAATTGTATTACGCTATTTCGAAGATATGAAGATTGAGGAAGTTGCGGAGATAACAGGGTTAAATATTAATACTGTCAAGTCAAGATTATACAATGGAATAGATAAACTCAAGGTAATATTAGATAAGTGAGGTGCCATTTAATGGAGGATAAATTAAATAATATCAAACAAGAGTATAAAAAGATAATTATTCCAAAGGAGTTAAATGATATGGTTGATAAATCAATCCAGAAAGCAAATAATGATGTAAGAAAGAAAAAACTGATATTTGGCAGAGGATTTAAAGTAGCAGTTGCTGGTCTTGTAGTATGTAGTATGTTTGTACTCGCAATTAATACAAATGAATCTTTGGCAAAATCAGTAGCTAATGTACCTATATTAGGTAAAATGGCAGAGGTCTTGACATTTGTGGATTATGAACGTGAGACTGATACTATAACAGAAGATGTAGCAATACCAGAAGTAGATGGTCTTAATGACAAAGAAATGCAGGATAAGATTAATAAAGAAATAAAAGCTAAAATGGATGAACAAATCAAGGAAGCTGAAATAAGAGCAGAAGAGTATAAAGAAGCATATTTTGCAACAGGTGGGACTGATGAAAACTATAACCCAATTGAATTCAAACTTGATTATGAGAAAAAATATTCGGATGATTCCATTTTGTCATTTATCATTTTCCATCATGAAAGTCTAGCTGCAGCTTATGCTGAAACATATTATTATAACATCGACTTGAATACTAATGAAGAATTAACATTGAAAGATGTTCTAGGTGAGGATTATATCAATAAAGCAAATGAAAGTGTTAGAAAACAGATTGAAGAGTTGAAAGCTAATCCTAGTGAAGATCGTCATTATGGATTCTTTGATGGAGAATCAGGATTTACAAGTATTAGAGAAGATCAAGGTTTTTATATTAATAATGATAAAAAAGCAGTAATTGTATTCAACAAATATGAGATTGCAGATGGTGCAACAGGTCCTCTAGAATTTGTAATAGAATAGATATTAAAAAAACGAAAGAATATTGAAATGGGCTGTCTTCTTAGATAGCCCGTTTTTTATGAAATAATAATAAGCAAAATATTGATATTAATGGTATAAAGTGGTATATTTAAATTGATATTTACACATTATATATTATAGCTGGGATAAAATGCTATAAAGTTATTTAAGATTGTATACTAAGATAAAATATTATATTAAATAATACGGGATTCTTAGCATATGATAGAACAAGGATGATGTTTTTAAATAATCAAAAAAATATTAAAAAAGTATTGACATATATCGTTATATTGGAATATAATGATATTATAATAAACACAAAATATAATTTAATAAGGAGGTTTTAATTATGGCACTAGCATTTACAGATCTTAATTTTGAGGCAGAGGTACTTAATTCGGATGTTCCAGTATTAGTTGATTTTTACGCAGATTGGTGTGGACCATGTAAGATGATGGCACCTGTTATAGATGAATTAGCAGAAAAATATGAAGGAAAAGCTAAAATAGGAAAATTGAATGTTGATCAAAATGGTGAAACAGCTCAAAAATATAGGGTTATGAGTATACCTACAATATTATTAATCAAGAATGGTAAAGTTGTAGATACTGTAGTCGGAGCGGTTCCGAAACAACAATTAGAATCAAAAATTGAATCAGCTATGTAGAGTAAGTTAAGGAAGTCTATTTATCATAAATGGTAAATAGGCTTTATTTTTTTGCCACCATAACCATAAATAATTGCCAAAATTGTATAAATAATGACAAGATAGACTAATTTCAAATACCAACAAAAAATGTATAATGATACAAGAGTGCTTATATATATTTCTTTTTACTTAAGTCTTACTTAATATTTTTCTACTTACATCTATATCTAATCATTTATATATTACCCAATAAAATGACATAAATTAAAATTTAATGGAGGTGATGGCAACATTTATAAAAGCAAGAGATAAATCTATAATTATGTGATAGGAGGAGAAAAATGTTTTCAAAAAAATGTTTTAAGACTTTTTTTTCAATATTTATATGCATTACTTTAATTCTGACTGTTTCAATTATACCTTCAAGTGCAGTAGGAACTGGAGTTCCTATTAAACCATCTCTAAGCCATAATCAATGGTCTGGAGATATTGACGGTGATTATGATTTGACATGGAACATTTGGTACGGTAATAATGGAACAAGTTGGAAGGTATTTGAGAAGATTGGAGCAGGGAATTATCAGGAAATACATAGTGGTATTTTGACTGATGCTACACCTAACCCACAAAACGGAACATTTCAAGTAAGAGGAAGAACAATAGAAGGAACATATAAATATTATGTTGAGTTAGCTAATTCATATGGAACCACAGCCAGTAACGAGATTTCAGTTGTAGTTGGTAATGCAACAGGTAACATAATAATTAATGGAATCGATACACAGAAGGTCGTTTATCAATTTACACAACCTCAAGGGATGTCCAGTTATACTCTTGGTTTCAATGGAGTTTCTAACCCTGATTTCACAGTTATTACAAATAATAGCTCAGTAATGGATTGTTCCATAGAAAACAATAGTACCCTTAAGATCAATGGTAAAAAAGCGGGACGAGCTTCTCTAAAAATCAAAGAAACAAATACAGGAGAAGAAAGATATGTTGGTGTTAGAATCAAGAATGTGGATGGAAGTCTTCCAGGTATGCCAGATTATCTTTCTATAGGTTCTGTAAGTGAAGATAAACAAGGAGATCTTGATTTCTGGAGGGATTTCCATGGGGATGACAAGAATAAGAGAATGGATATAAGATATATCTATATTAACGGTGGTCCAATAAACGGATGGCGTACGTGGACTAATGTTGATGGAGCACGTGCTAAGAATTTTATTATCGAAAGTAGAAAATTAGGTCTAATACCTTTTTTTGTATACTATAACATTCCAGACAGTGGAGAAAGTTATGGATTGGATTTAGCTCATATTCAAGATACTTCATATATGGATGCGTATTACAAAGATCTAAAATTCTTCTTGGACATCTGTAATGAATATGCAGAAGATGATACGGTAGGTATAGTATTCGAGCCTGATTTTCTAGGGTATATGATGCAGCAATCAGGTAAACAACCTAACCAGATTACAGCACAAGTTAGTGCTGCGTATAACAGTGGTGTGTTGACTAATGGTGTAGACCCAGATTTTCCTAATACTGTTGAGGGTCTAGTAAAATCAATTAATTATATTGTCAACAAATATTATCCACAAGCTCACTATGGATGGCAATTCAATCTATGGGCTTATGATGGACATGATGTCCCTAACAATGGTATTTTACATAAAACAGAGACAATGGGGTTAACAGATGGATTGAATTTCATTAGAAGTAAGGCACAGCTTATTACTGATTACTATGTTAGTGCAGGTGTAAAAACATATGGAGCAGATTTTGTTTCAATTGATAAATATGGTTTAGATGGTGGGGGAGTAACTCCTGAGGCAGCTAATGATCCAGCAGGGTCTAATTGGTTTTGGAATAGTGATATATGGAATAATTATCTTGAATTCGTGAAAGTCATGAATACCAGTTCTAATCTTCCTGTTATCTTGTGGCAGATACCGGTAGGTCATATTAATTCAAGTGAAGCACCTAATCCATATAACAATGGGCTTTTTCCTGATTTAAATGGATCTTGTACTAAATATGAAGATTCTGCACCAGTATTTTTCCTAGGGGATACATTCAAACCAGGTTCTACTGGACGATTTGATTATTTCAAGATTAACACACATAATGATAATAAGATAACAGATAATGGTACTGATACTATAACATGGGCATATCATATGGATAAGGCAAAAGATGCAGGAGTCATTTCAATATTATTCGGTGCCGGAGTAAATAGTAGTACTGATGGAGTGGGTTCACCTCCAACTGATGATTATTGGTGGATTACCAAGATTCAAAGATATTTCAATAATCCAATACCATTGAATTGATCAATAAGAAAACGAAGAGGTTACTCAACCTCTTCGTTTATTTCCGTTTGTAGATTATCAATTATGGTTTCTTCTTGTTTCTTATGCATCTTCATTTGATATTTCTTATTTATTTGTTTTTCTATGATATTCTTAATCACTGCGAAGAAAGGTACACCTAAAAACATTCCAATCAAACCGAATAATTTACCTGCAACTAATATTGCAAAGATAACCCAGAAGGGACTAAGTCCTGTTGAATCTCCAAGTATTTTGGGGCCTAGTATATTACCATCAAATTGTTGAAGGGCTAATATTATCAAGGCGAACCATAAGGCTTGTATAGGGCTGATAATAAATACTAATATGATTCCGGCAAATCCTCCGATGAATGGTCCAAAATAAGGAATCATGTTAGTAATACCTACGAAAACGCTAATTAATAAAGCATTAGGTATATGGAATATCATAGTGATTATAAAGCATAAGACACCTATAATTAATGAATCTATCAATTTGCCTACAAAAAATTTCGAAAAAATCTGATGACTATCTTTTAATACTGCAAGTAAACTATTGGATGTATTTTCTCTAAATAGAGCAACGATACCTTTATTGAAACTTGCTATTGATTTTTCTTTACTTGCTAATAGGTATATAGCTATAATGAAACCTAATAAAACATTTAGAAGACCAAAAGTAAAGCTTTTTGTGAAATTCAAAAGGGAAGGTGCTATATTACTGAATACATCGTAAACATTATTAAGTGCTACAGGAATATTATTAAGGTTATCATCGATAAATTGGTTAATAGCCTTAGGGTCAATGAATTCTATTGAACTGTTATTAACAAAATTATTGATTTTATCAATTAAATCATTTATTATATCCGGTAATTTTGTAATTATATCGGCTAAGCTATTTAGTAGTTCAGGAATAATAAAAGCTAAAATAATTACAATGAAACCTAATACGGTTATATATGAAAATAATATAGAAAGGGATCTTTTCGCTTTCGGACTTTTAATACTTCTTTTCCGTATTTTAATTTTACTTATTATCTTCTCAAACCAGACTACTAATGGATTAATAAAATACGCTATCAAAAAACCTAACATAAATGGTGCTAGCGTTGATACAGTATTTCTGAAAAATATTTTTGTTTCTTCCCAGTTACCGATGAATTTATAAAATACTAAGCTTACAAAAACAACTAAAATTGCATAGATACTTATTGTAGTATATCGTTTGTTCCATTGAATTTTCATTTTTTTGCCCTCCTCATCAGTTAAAATTCAACGTATAGTATGAAAAAAGATATATTTTCATATCCCATCGTTTTATATATTAAATTAAATATATTTTTATATCTAACATTAAAATCCGTGATTATAATTATTAAAAATGGTTATCATGAAATGACTCTTTCTATGGATAGGTTAGAATTAAGTCAGTAAGGTATATAACTACATAATAACAAATATTACTAATATGTGTAGTAATATTAATAAAAATTAATATAAAATTAATAATTCTAAATAATACTTTTGAGATTGGTATGCTAAGTATAAAATCAATTAAAAATGGAGATTTACTATTATAATAGTTATTTCCAATTAATTACCATATATACAAATGTACACTTATCAAGTTCACCCCCCTTCATATGTATAATTATTTATTTTTTAGGGCAAACATTAGATATATAATGTGTATGAGTTAATTATAAGGAAGAATATATAAGTAGTATTGACAAATATATAAAAGATGGGTATTATAGTGTTACCGACCGAACAGTCGGTCGGTAACTGACAACAAATGAAATTGTGAGAGGAGACTAATATGTTATCAAAATTTAGTGTAAAAAAACCCGTAACCATAGTAATGATAGTACTTATTTTTATAATATTTGGAGCAGTATCATTTACTCAGCTGAATACGGATTTATTACCAAGTATGAACATTCCTTATGCGGCAGTATCAACTACTTATATAGGAGCAAGCCCTGGGGAAGTTGAAAATACTGTATCAAAAAATATTGAAAGTGCACTAGCAACAGTACAAAATGTAAAGAAAATACAATCTATTTCATCAGAGCATAATTCTATAGTCATAGTAGAATTTAATGAATCAAGCAACATGGATGTAGCAATGTTGGATATGAGAGAAAAGCTCGATATGGTTACTGGTTATTTTCCAGACGAAGTAGGTTCTCCTATGATTATAAAATTTAATCCTAGTATGATGCCGATTATGGGATTTGCTGTTACCAAAGAAGGCAGTAACATGTCAGAAGTAGGAGATTTTGTAGAAAATATTGTTAAACCGAGATTAGAAAGGATAGAAGGTGTAGCTTCTGTAACCATCAATGGAGCTGTTAAAAAACAAGTTGAAGTTACACTAGATTCAGATAAAATGGAGCTATTAGGTATTGATAGCGATATGATATCCAAGTTATTACAAGGTTCTAATTTTGACATGCCTGCTGGTCAGATTACCGAAGGGGATAAGGATGTAACAATCCGTACTATAGGTAAGTTTGACAGTATCAGTGATATAGAAGATTTTATCTTAATGGAAATACCGGTTCCTGTTATTCAAGGAGAAAAAGCAGATGTATGGGAAATATTAGATAAACAAAAAGAAAATGCAGGTAATTCACAAGAGTCAGGTGGTGCGCCAAATGCTGGCATGATGCCAACCGATATGCCTAATATGCCAATGCCTGAGATAAAGATGGAAACGACTACTATTAAGTTAAGCGATCTTGCAACAATAAAAGAAGTAAATCAAAATAGTAAAATGTATTCTAAGGTGAATGGTGAAGATAGCATTTCACTTATGATTCAGAGACAAACAGAATTCAATACTACAGATGTTTCTAAAAAAGTTAATGATACCATAGATAAAATAAAAGAAGAATACCCTGATATGAATATATTGGTTACATTAGATCAAGCAAAATATATCAACGATATGGTTTCTTCTGTTACTGTTAATGCTATAGTAGGAGCAGTACTTGCAATATTGATCTTGTTGATATTCTTAAAAGATTTAAGACCAACTATTGTCATAGGTGTTGCCATTCCTATCAGTATAATTGTATCATTTACATTCATATGGTTAAGTGGTATTTCTCTTAATGTTGTGTCATTAGGTGGATTGGCACTTGGAACTGGTATGTTAGTGGATAATGCTGTTGTTGTTCTGGAGAATATTTATAGAATGAGAAAAGAAGGAAAGTCCAGAATATCGGCAGCTATAGAAGGAAGCAAACAAGTATCAGGAGCTATCATTGCTTCAACATTAACAACAATAGCAGTATTTTTACCTGTTATATTCATTAAAGGTATGACAGCTCAGATATTCAAAGAAATGGCTATAACAGTAACGCTTACATTACTTGCCAGTCTATTGGTTGCTTTGACATTAGTACCGATGTTATCATCAAAACTTATTAAGAAACCGGATACAAGTACTCATCATAAAGCAATGGACGGCTTTAGAAATCTATATATAAAACTATTAAAAGGTTCTTTGAAACATAGAGCATTAGTTGTAATATTGACAATTATTGTTTTTGTAGCAAGTATATTTGGAGCTATGACAATCGGAACAGAATTAATGCCTACCACTGATGAAGGGCAGATAACTATTACGGCTTCAATGCCAAAAGGAACTACTTATAATAATACAGTGGCCAAAGTGAAAGAAATAGAAGATATACTTACTCAGTTCCCAGAAATAGAGACTATTAGTACTTCTGTTGGAAGCGGCGGAGGAATGGGTCAATTCATGGGAGGCGGAGGAACAGATAGCGGTACACTTAACTTAACTCTTGTTCCTAAGTCGGAGAGAGGTAAAAGTACTCAAGAAATATCAGATGATATCAGAAACAGCATTTTAGGTAAGGTAGAATGTGATTTAGAAGTTAATGCAGTATCTAATATGATGGCTTTCTCCTCAGTTCCTGTTCAAGTTGATATAGCTGGTACTGATTTTGATAAATTAGAAGAACTAGCCAAGGAAGTTACAGCTATAGTTGAAAATATTGATGGAACAGTTGAAGTTGATAATGGTATTTCAAAAGGAGCACCAGAACTTAATATTACATTAGATAGAGAAGTTGCAGGACCTCTTGGAATCACTACAGCTGCTGTTGCTGGTACAATAAGACAGAGACTTTCAGATGTAAAAGCTACAACACTTGATTTAGAAGGGAAAAAAGTAGATGTATATGTTAACAAGACTTCCGATACGGAGCTTGAGACAAAAGATATTGAAGAGCTTCTATTTACTTCTATGACAGGTAAAACTGTTAAATTAGGGGATATAGCTAAGATTGAAGAAGGAATAGGTTATACTTCAATTAACAGAACTAATCAAAAAAGAGTTATCAGTGTTACTGGTAAATTAGAAAAAGGTGTCAGTGCTGGTAATGTTGGTAAGATATTGGACGAAAAATTAAAAGAATTAGATATACCAGATGGTTATAGTATAGAGAATTCAGGTGAAAATAAAGAGATTCAGGATGCTTTCTTTAGTCTACTATTAGCATTACTGTTAGGTGTAGTATTGATATATATGATTATGGCATCACAATTTGAATCGTTCCTATATCCATTTATTATACTATTCAGTGTACCATTAGCATTTACAGGAGCATTTATTGCACTATTCATAACAAGAACACCACTTAGTATAGTAGCATTCTTAGGTATGATTGTACTAGCTGGTATTGTAGTTAATAACGGTATCGTATTAGTTGATTATATTAATAAGTTAATAAAAGTTGGAAAATCTACAAAAGATGCTATAATAGAAGCTGGAAGTGTTAGGATAAGACCTATTCTAATGACAGCTCTAACAACTATATTGGCTGTAATTCCAATATCTCTAGGTATTGGTGAAGGTGCAGAAATGATAGCTCCACTTGGTGTAACGGTTATTGGTGGATTGATAATGTCAACATTCTTAACACTAATAATTGTACCAGTCATCTACTCAATATTTTATGGATTCAAAAAGAAGATATCAAAAAAAGCATAAGATTATTATAAAAGAGGGATAGATTAGATGATAAGCAAAAAAAACTTGTTATATGAATCTGCTATGACAATTATGATAAGAGAAGGTGTTAACGGACTTACTATATCTAAGGTTGCTAATGAGGCTAATATTGGTAAAAGTACAGTATATGAATATTTTAATAGCAAAGACGAACTCATATATAAGACTATCAATTATATGGCAGAACGATATGTAGAGGAAATACAACAAAAGCTATTTACGGATAATAATGGCTTTGAAATAACAATCAAGGGCCTTATAAGAGTCATTATAACAACTATAAAGCAAGGTAACACTAATTTTATATTCATGATAAGTGAATGTGATAAGACGTTCAAATCCAAGGCTGATATTCATGAGCAAATTAAAAATATTATGCTTGGAGTTAGAATGAAGTTATATAATCTCTTAGAAGATATAATTGAATTAGGAGTTGATGAAGGAATTATAGATGAGCCAAAAGATAAAATGACCTTTGTTATTTGGCAGAACCTTTTAGTGATATTATCATATGAGTTTTCTGGAGAAGATGTATTTCTAGAAAAAAATGATATTACTATAGGTGATGATGAAGAAAATATTAATACAATCTATAATTTTTTATTAAAAGTTTTTAAAAGTTAAAAGGTGTAAAAAAATAAAGGGCTGTTACCATATATTTTAAGTTGGTAAGACGGCCCTTTTAAATTACATCATCTCTTTTAAATCATCCATTAATCTTTCGGCTTTATGCATCATTTTTTTGCCTTTTCTTTGCATTTTACGCATATCACGTTTGTCCATATTCACAAGTGCCAATGATGATGCACCAATTACACTTCCTACTATTAAACCTGTTGCAAATTTCATTAATTAGATCTCCTTCCTAAATACACTAAAAATTAATTTTTAATACAAATAAAGGATAATAACAATGTATGTTAAAATTCTTTTAATATCTTTCATATATATTTTGGGAAATTATGATAATAATTATACTGGTAAAAAATGAAAAGTTAAATTTTATCCACAAAATTTTTATCCACAAGGACAAAATGTGACATGATTTTTGATTGAATGTTTTAGTAGGATTGATGATTGCTTAACTTTGTTAAGAAATTAACCTTTTGATATATTTAAAAAAAAATATTTTTATGGATATATAACGATATTTTAGTTGGAGGCATGACAAAATTGTGTATAGTTATTAAAGTTATCCCCAAGAAAATGGTGTTATCAACAGGAAAAATGTGGATAACTACCAAAATTAATTAAAATTTTACATATATACACCAAAACCATGAAGTAGGGCAACCTCATGGTTTTGATCGGAACAGCAATATATGTATACTGCTTTTAATAAGTGTACTGGTACCTTCCTAAAGGTACTTTTCTTAGAACAAAGGGCATTGCTCTAGTTGTTTTTACAAATTTAATGAGTATGTATTAAAATACTCCCTCTATTATATAAGATGTTAAACACCCTAAAAGGTTACAAAAAAATTGAAAAAAGTTTAAAATGAATATATAGTCCTACAAGAATAACGATAATTATGGGCAATAAGACCTAGTAAAAATATTATTGAGATAAGAATCATTATATGTAATAATATATAGTGGATGAAGAAATTCCATAGATAATAAATTAATGTTAGGAGAATACATATGGCTAAGTTATTTTTTAAATACGGCACAGTTTTTTCTGCAAAATCTTTGAATCTTATAGCAACGGCTCATAATTATCAAACTCAAGGTAAAGAAGTACTACTTTTAATTCCTAAAATAGATACTAGAAGTGACGGATATGTATCAACAAGAGCAGGATTTAAAATGCCAGCAGAGCTAATAGAGGACGACACAAATATCTATGATTTGTACGTTTCTCATCTTAAGAAAAAAGATAATATTGATTGCATATTAGTGGATGAATGCCAAATGTTAAAATCTAAACATATTGATCAGCTTAGAGAAATTGTTGATGAATATAATACACCAGTCATTTGTTATGGTCTTAGAGTGAGTTATACACTAGAATTATTTGATGCAAGTAAGCGATTATTTGAACTTGCTGATAAGTTGGAAGAAATAAAAACCGTTTGTTGGTTTTGTAATAATAAGGCTACCCATAATCTAAAACTTGTTAATGGCAAACCTGTATATGAGGGCAATCCTATAGATATAGGGGGACTTGAGAAATACGTACCTGTTTGTTATCATTGCTTCAAGAATCCAAAAGAAATATCATAAGACTTTTTTGAGAAAACTTTAAAGATAGATTTATTTAGATGCCCAGATTCTTAAACTGTAAGGTATTGTTTAAAGGTCTGGGCTGTAATTAATGAGGATTTTCCTATTTATATATTGAACTTATATATAACCTATATTTTGAAAAGTATCCACTTACAGGTATTCAATTCGTATTTTAATTCACAGGATTTTTCCAAACCATTTATAGCAACTATACATGCATAGCTTCGCATAGGATTTCCTGCAATCTTTTCTTCTGTATGATATAGGACTTTATTTATTTTAACTGTTTTCAGTTCGTGTTCTTTTGTTTCGAGTCTGAATCTTAGAGGCATCAAGACTCCTTTTAAATTGAACCATCCAATCATTTCAATAGGTTCCATGATTACTTTCATAAAGTCACCCGTCCTTTCTGGCATGTTGAAAAATTTTATAAAAGACTTGACATAATAGGGTAATTTTCTTCTGGCATACCTCCATTAAGAGGTCTTAGACCACTATACAAAAATGAAGCCCTAATAATAGAAGTGTTGCCATATCTTAAACGTATTTTATCAATTGATTCATCTAGTGCGGTATATTTTTCATGCTTATCAAAATCAAATAAAGACAACTGTGTATTGGTTTTTGAAGAAAGGGAAGAGACTCTGACTCCAAGGTGCCTAATAGGTTCTTTGTTCCAAGCCTCATCAAATAAAGTACATATGGCTTTATAGATATCATTAGTTATATCTGTAGATTCGGCTAACTGCATTTGGTGAGATAATGAAATGAATTCATGTGATTTTATACTTATGCTCACCATCTTTGCTATCATATCAGAATCTCTTAAACGCATACAAACAGTTTCGGTAAGAGACAATAAAATAAGTTTGGCGGTACGTGAATCCATCACATCAAATGAAATGGTAGTAGAGTTACCCATGCCTTTTGCTTCAGGAGAACAAGGTTTTACAATAGAGGTAGCTATACCATTGGCATAATCGTGTATAAGATATCCGTGGCTTTTAAAATGGGCATATAAAAGTTCAGGTTCTGCAGTAGCTAATTCTCCTATGGTGTAGATTCCTAGTTTTATCAGTTTTGCATTGGTTGCTCTACCAACCATAAATAAGTCTCTCACTGGTAGAGGCCACATTTTCTCCTGTATTTCATTAGGAAATAGCGTATGAATCTTATTAGGTTTTTCAAAGTCTGATGCCATTTTAGCTAATAGTTTATTATTAGAGATACCCATGTTAACAGTAAATCCTAATTCTTTTTGTATTTTATCTTTTAAGTGATGAGCAAAACTGATGGGAGAGCCAAAATGATGGCTCATATTAGTATAATCAAGAAAACATTCATCCACACTGTATCTTTCAACAAGAGGAAAATATTCTTTGAATATATCTACCATTGCATTACTGCATTGCATAAAAAGTTTATAATTAGGAGGGACTATTACAAGAGATGGACATTTCTGGCGAGCACTAAATAACGATTCCCCTGTTTTTATACCATATTTTTTAGCAGGAATGGACTTGGCTAATACAATTCCATGTCTTTTAGACTCGTCGCCACCTATTATTGCAGGTATGGTTCTAAGGTCGATACAAGATACCTGTGTGGTCATTCTGTAAGTAGCTTCCCAACTTAAATAAGCTGAATTCACATCAATATGAAAAATAGTATGTTCCATAAAAACACCTCTTAAAATTAGTATACACGAACATGTGTTCGAGGTAAAGGGGTATTTTTTGGTAACAAATGTAAAAATATGGCAAAAAAATAAACCGTTATTTTCGGAGGAATGAATAACGGTTTGTCAACAATATAAAAAATTATATTATTCTATGTAAAATTTTTGTATACTGCTATTTTGCTTGTGTAAATATTCTGGTAACAGTTTTACTTGGTAATGATCTACCTGTTGCATATTTACGGATGTGAATAGTTATGTCACCAGTCAGATCTGGAAGGTTACTATCGTTATACCTGGTCCAAGTATTCTTATCATCAATAGAAAATTCCATATTTTTATTAATAGTTACAGTATTATTATTATCATTGGATTTAATATTACTAGGATGTATTGTTCTTTGCTCTAATCTGATAAGTTGAGTTTTATCAGTTGCTTTTAATCTAATAAGAATACCGTTAGTAGTAGTCATAGAATCCAACTCATTCTTAGTTAACAATACATTATTTTCATAAGGAGTAATATAAGTGTTACCTCCATCTAAGCTATATTCAGCATATGTTTTAATACCCATGAGCTTATTAGCATCTTGACCATCAAAGGAGAATTTTACAGGATCTAATTCAGCTGGGATTATTATATCTTCTGTATAAGCTATTTCCACAATGTTGCTAGAAGTTGTAGTACCTGTAGCATATTTACGAACATAGATAGTAACATCACCAGTTAAATCAGGATTATCATAACCATCATATTTAGTCCAGTTAATTTTATCAAAAGAATACTCTAAGCTTGTATCTAAGAGAATAGTATTATCAGCATCATTGACACCTAGGCTACTAGAGCTTAGATTAATATCATCAATAAAGATTGTATAAGTTTCATCAATGTCTTTAGTTCTGACTAATATATTATCATTATAATTAATAGATTCAAGTTCAGCATCAGATAGTAATACGTTATCCTCAGAAGGAGTAGTATAAGTGATACCACCATCCAAGCTATATTCTACATCGGAAGTAATCTCCATAAGTCTACCCGCATTATCACCACTAAAGGAGAATGAAATATCAGATAATACTATAGATGAAGTATCACCAGTAAATTTTCTAGTAACAATTGGACTAGGTAGAGAAGTACCTCTAGCATATTTACGAACATGAATAGTTAAATTACCAGTCAAATCAGGAAGATTGCTGCCATTATATTTAGTCCAAGTCTCTTTATTGTCAATAGAAAATTCCATGTATTTACTAAGACCTTTTAGAGTATTTTCGGTATCATTAGCTTTTATTGTGCTGTTCCATAATCCGTTTTTACCAATTTTAATTAATTGAGTATCATCAGTATCTTTCATTTTAAGAAGAATACCATGAGCAGGAGTAATTGACCCTAACTCATCTTTAGTAAGCAGTACATTATTTTCATAAGGAGTAGTGTAAGTAATACCACCATCTAGGCTATATTCAGCATCTGTTGTAATGCCCATGAGTTTCCCTGCATTCTGCCCATCAAAAGAGAATTTGGCTATAGTATATTTAACAGAAACAATGTTACTGGAAACAGTAGTACCAGTAGCAGCTTTACGAACATAAATAGTAACATTACCAGATAAATCAGGAGCATTATTACCATTGTATTTAATCCAATTGACCTTATCAAAAGAATATTCGTGGCTAGTATATAACTTAATAGTGTTATCAGTATCATTAGGAGATATACTATTAGTATTTATATTACGACACTTATTAATATTAATTGTATAAGCCTTATCATTACCTTTGGTTCTTAATAAAATATTATCATTATAATTAATAGATTGAAGTTCAGCATCAGTAAGTAGTACGTTTGCTTGGGAAGGAGCAGTATAAATTTTACCGCCATCTAAACTATATTCTATGTCAGGAGTAATACCCATAAGTCTACCAGCATTTTCACCGCTAAAGGAGAATGAAGCAGCGGTAAAGGTTTTAGTAACACTAGGGCTAGGTAGAGAATTGTTCTTAGCATATTTACGAACATGAATAGTTAAATTACCGGATAAATCAGGAAGATTGTTTCCATTATATCTAATCCAAGTATTCTTATTATCAATAGAAAATTCCATACCACTTCTAATACCTGTTAGAGTATTTAAAGTATCGTTGGATTTAATTGTACTTCGTAGCAATCCTTCTCTAACAATCTTGATTGTAAGAATATCATCACTACCCTTCATTCTGACAAGAATGCCATGAGTAGTAGTTATAGAGGCTAACTCATCTTTAGTAAGTAATACGTTATCTTCGGAAGGAGTAATATAAGTGATACCCCCATCTAAACTGTATTCGGCATTTGTTGTAATCCCCATGAGTCTACTAGCGTTTTCACCACTGAAAGAAAATGTAGCAGCAGTAAATTTCCTAGCAATAATATTACTTGGTAGATAAAGACCAGCAGCAGCTTTACGAATATATATTGTTACATTACCAGATAGATCAGGCAGGTTTTCTCCAGTATATCTCGTCCAAGCAATTTTATCTAAAGAAAATTCCATTGTTTTATTTAGCCCTGTAATAGTGTTTTCTAGATTATTATGCTTGATAACTTTATCTTTTAGTTGGGGACTATTAATATATATTATAAATGTTTCATCTGTATTAAAAGGTTTAATAATTATATTATTTGTACTACTAATAGATTTTATCGCAGCTTCTGTCAGCGGCAAGTCATCTTCAGTGGCAGTAGTGAAAGTCTCGCCACCATCTAGACTGTATTTTTCGCCTTTTTTTAATCCCATGAGTCTATTGGTATTTCCACCGTCAAAAGAAAATGAACAGGCAGTGAATTGTCTAGTTAAGATATTACTGGAGAGTTTTGATCCCTCTCCACTTCTTCTTATATATATTGTTATATAAGAAGATAAATCAGGAAGATTATTTTTATACTTAGTCCAATTTACTTTATCTGTAGAAAATTCCATATAATTTTTCATACCTGCTAAAGTGTTTGTTTCATTATCCATTATTACATGAACTTCTTTTAGATAGTATCGATAAATATATAACACATAAGGATCATAAGTGCTGTTGATCCTGACTCTGATGTTATCTTCTGTGTTGACAGAATTTATTTGAGTTTCTGTAAGTAATAAATCATCTTCAGAAACAGTTATATAAGTTTTGCCGCCGTCTATACTATATTCTTCACCTTTTTTGATCCCCATGAGTCTGCCAGCATTTGGTCCGTTTATAGAGAATTTAGCTAGTACTAAATTTCCAGTTTGCATTCTTCTATGTAGTGCTTTAATGGTACTTAGTTGTTCGCTGTCTGTATTTTTATCAAATGCAGCATATATGTCAAGGAGTAGTTCTTGTAATATACTTCTATCATTTTCTGAAATTTGTTGTATTGGTAATCTATTAAGAAGGTCGGTCATAACTTTTGGATGATAAGTAAAATCATCAAGTATATCTGACATTAATTGTTTCCATTCTAAGGTTGTAGCGTTATTGGAAATCATAGAATCTATTTTATAATACCAAGCAATCAAATTGTTTTTATTAACATCTATAGCTTTATTGATAATTTGTAATTCATAAGATGAATCCATTATTTCAGAAAGCCATAGTAATTGATTAGATTTATCAAGGCTATCCCTGTCACTGGTAGCTTCTGCCAATAACTTCGTATATATTGGATGATCTCCCCAAGGTACAGTAGTTGCCGGTCTATTCCAAGCATATCCTATACCACCAATATTATTTCCAAGGCTCCATTTACCCTCACCTGACATGTATAAAAAAGCCATATGGTTAGGCTGTCTTACATCAGTTGAAGGTACACCAAAGGATCTATATATTAAAGTCCCAAAATAGGATATTCTTGTACAGACTCCACCAATCTCAAGGAGATCTTTTAGTGTCCATTCACCTTGATAATTTTTACCGTCCCTTTTTCCATAAGGCATCAAAAAGGCTGCCTTTTTTAGTGCAGGTTGAGTTATGTAGCTAGGGTGTTTGGTTCTAAGATAATCATGAATCCAATCTATATCAGCTTCAGAAGTAGCATTATCAGCTACCATAGTAAGATGTGTAACATCAAGATTATTAAAAGATGGGAATAACTTACCTTCTGTATTAAGTCTTTTATAATGGTTATATCTTACAACTGGATCTATAACTGTATGATTTGAATCATAGGTTTTAATAGGATTTGCATGAACTAAAGCCATTGCAATAGCAAATTTTGCATAGAAGCCATCATGACAATCTTCATCGTTTTCCCATAGATTTTTCCAAACATCTAGAGATTTTACTAGTCTATCTTGTTTATAATCCGATCTTCCTTGTAAAAATAAATTAAGTAGATTGTTTCTATTAAAGATAGTTGATAAGAAAGTAGCATGCTCTGGACTCTTAGCTTTGAATTTTTCTAGATTATCAGCACCAAGTCTATCAATAAAAGTTCTTTTAACTAGAGCAGAGTAGAATTCATTATCTTCTAAGCTTAAGATAATATTATCAATAGCTTCTGGTGTTTTTGATTTGAGATATTCAGTATACTGATTGAGTAAAATCCCATAACTGGCGTTATTAGCATTACTTATAATATTTTCGTTCATAATGGGAAGATTATCATCTTCTAGTTCACTAGTTGCAGAGGGTTCAATTATAGTATTGGTTTCAATTTCAGCCCCATATGTGCTGAAACAAGGGGTTGTCAGACTAATTCCTAGTCCTACAACCATTAATTGAAACAGTTTTGATTTCTTTTTTGCCTTGCTCATATTATTCCTCCTCATTCCACTTTGTTGACAGTAACATATGATTAATCACAGTATAAGTAACAAGTTAATTGTAGCAGTATTCTATTAAATAGAGATATCATCATTTATAACCAAATTTAAGTAGCAAATTGTACCAAAATTTACCATATGTTATATGAAAAGATTATACTATATTGAATATTTTAATAATGCTAAGTATTCATTAGATATCTGAAATATGTATTGAATAGAACATATGTTGATAGCTAGTCTTATACACATTCCTAATTAGTAAACATTAAGAAAAATTTAAGAAATTATTCATGATATAAAAAGAATTTCTAAGTACAATATACTTGTAATTGAATTGAAAAAAATAAACTTTAAGAGGAGTAATAAAATGAAAACTAGAAAATTAATTTATTTGGTGATAGTTATAGTAATGACAATAAGTACAGTAATTTCTGGTTGTAAATCAAAACCAGAGGGAAAAAAACAGGTTGAGAAGCAAAATGATACTGAATTTAGCACTCAACCAAAGGAGGAAGAAGAGCAAAGAGAATCTAAGGAACAAAAGGGGATACAAGATGAGACACAAAATGATATCCCTGAAGAGATTAGTTCCATAATCAGTATATCTGGAAATCAAGAAAGCAGTGCTGTTGTTATTAATACACAAGGTGGACCTATGTATGAATTGGACACAACTATGATAAAAGAAGGAACAGAAGAGATTAAGAACAGAGATTTCTTTATAGTTAATGTACATCAAAAGCAAACCAAGAATCCAGAACTGTTCCAAGACAAAGAAATATCTTTTGAAGAAGCTATAAAATATGATAAGGAAAGCATTCAGATGTTAGCAAAAGTAGTAAAATATTATAAAGAACAAGGGAAAAAGGTGTATGTTCTAGGAATATCTTTTGGAGCCTTTATGGTTCAAGAATTAATCTCAGAATATGGTGTTGATATAGCAGATAAATATTTAATTATTGTTGGTAGACTGGATATGCCAGAGGTTATTTGGAAATCTTTTAGTAAAGGTGGTACAGGCTATTTTGTAGATGGTGTCAAGGCTGTGGTTAATGAAAATGGAATAATGGATGATCCTGAATCAGATGTCAATCCTAGTGAAAACGAAAAAAATATAAGTAAATTAGCAGCTGGATTAGGTAAAAATAGATACACTGAAAAGTTAGAGAAATATGATTTGAAGAATATTACTTACATTAGTGCAATGGAAGATGAAGCTGTTGGAAGGTTATCAGAAGAAGAAATCAATTTCTTAAAATCAAAAAATGCTAAAATCATATTATCAGAAGGTGGACATGGTGAGGTTATATCCAATGAGATAGTAAATGGATTTAAAACCACATTTGGACTTGAGTAGTTCTAGACCACCTATATTGAAATAAACCATCATATAAAGTATAATAAGAAAAAAATTAAAGAATACTTAATTTATATTATATAGAGAACATAATATTATACTATCATATGAGAGGAAGCATAAGATGAAAAATATTGTATTAACTGGTATGCCGGGAGCAGGAAAAAGTACAATTGGCGTGGTATTAGCGAAAACTTTGGGATTTACATTTATTGATTCTGATTTAGTTATACAAAAAAGAGAAAACAGATTGTTACAAGAGATTATTGATGATATTGGAATGGAAAAATTTTTAGATGTGGAAAAAGAAGCAGTTCTAAGTATAGATGCATCAAAATCAGTTATAGCAACAGGTGGAAGCGTGATTTTTAGAGATGAAAGCATTGAGCATCTGAAACAAAGTGGAAATATAATTTATTTAAAAGTTTCTTATGAAGAAATTGAAACAAGAGTTGATAATATAACTACTAGAGGCATAGCTATGGCAAAAGGACATACGTTAAGTGATGTGTATGATCAAAGAGTTAAGGTGTATGAAAAATATGCAAATATAGTTATTGATTGTGATAATAAAAGCTTGGAAGAGATTGTTAAGGACATAAAAGAAAGTATAGAGGAATAGAATAATATTATCATAAGAATGACTTAAGAACATGACAAGGGAAATGTCACCGACTTTCCCTTGTCATTCATGACGTTTAGTTAGAAGCGTTAAATATAGCCTTTGAGGGGAGGAAATTATACGGTTAAAAACTATATAATTGATACTAATGTAATGATTCATGATCCTGAATTTATGCATAATTTTGCAAACAGCAATATAATTATACCCTTACTTTGCATAGAGGAACTAGATAATCTAAAAAAAAGAGAAGGATTAGTTGGATTTCATGCTAGAAAGGTAGCTAAAGAGATTAAATCATTAATGGAGCAGGGAGATATAGAAAAAGGAATAAAATTACCCGATAAAAGTGTTTTGCGTGTAGAATTGAATCATATGGATATAAGTATTCTACCTAATGGTTTTGATACCAGTAAAAATGACTCAAGAATATTAGCTATTGTGCTAAGTCTAAAAGAAGTCAATAAAGATGGACCAATAATATTAGTGACAAAAGATTTATATATGGCTATAAAAGCTAAGTCATTAGGAATTGAAGTAGAAGATTATCAAAGTGATCGTATTGACATTGATACTATCTATAAAGGTTATACCGAGATTGAACTATTGTCAAAAGAGATTGATAAAATATTTGATGAAGGATTGGAAGTTCCGAGGAATCTAGAAGAAGAAATATATCCTAATGAATTTTTCCATATTAAAAGTAAGGATAAAGTTGCTCATGAAATACTAGCTAGGTATGATGGAGAAAAAATAGTGCCTCTTACACATGCTAACGAGAGTGCATGGGGGCTAAACCCTATTAATAGAGAGCAAAAAATGGCATTTGAATTACTTATGAATCCAGAAATACACTTTGTAACTATCATAGGGGGTGCAGGATCGGGAAAAACAATTCTAGCCACAGCGACAGCACTGCAAAATGTAATAGAGACAAATAAATACAGAAAGATAGTTTTTGTAAGGCCAGTAATAGCAGCAGGAAATGATATAGGTTATCTGCCAGGGACAGAAAGAGAAAAATTAAAACCTTGGATGGGAAGTTTCTATGATGCAATAGAGAATTTATCGGATATAAAAGAAACTCATAAGAATAATGGAGGAAAACCTACATTTACCGTTGAGGATTTTATAGAGCAATTTCGACAGAGGGGAGTTATTGAAACTAAGACTTTTACATATATGAGGGGTAGAACGTTCACTAATTCTTTAATCATAGTTGATGAGGCACAGGAAATGACACCCCATTTAGCAAAACTTATGTTAACCAGAGCTGGAGAACATTCCAAATTTGTATTTTTAGGTGATCCTAGTGATAATCAGATCGATAATAACTATATAGATTCAAAATCCAATGGCTTGGTATATACAGTAGAAAAGATGAAGGCTTTTAATATAACGGGGCATGTGGCACTTAAGAGAGTAGAACGTAGTCCTCTAGCTGAGATTGCAGAAAAGAATATGTGACAACAAAAGATCATATGTATAAGAGCGTAAAGCTCAATTTAGACTGTCGACAAAGTATTAAACAGACAACGGTCGTATATTGAAATCATAAATAGCCAGCAGTTATATCAACTAGAAGAAAAAGTGTTTTGTGATTATATCCAAGATTACATCAAGCAAAATAATATATGTATATGTGAAGTAGTGAGGCAGGACGCCGAACCCAGCTTTTTGCTCAGGACGAGCAAGTAGCTGGCGAAACATATACATATATTATTTTGCAAAAGGCAAGTCAGGACAAAACATTTTTTCTGACTTACTTGTACAGTAAAACCAAATGCATATTGACAATCTGGAATCGATTCCATATAATTGTAATTAATAATAGATTATACATCTTCTAGGAGGAGAAAAATGAGCAGATTACCATTAATTACAGCACACGCAGGTTGTATGAATACAGTACCAAACACAATCGAATCAATAATGAAAGGAATAGAAGAAGGAGCAGATATTATTGAAGTTGATGTAAGAGCCACCCAAGATGGTATTCCAGTACTAATTCATGACTCTTCAGTTAATACAATATCAGGTAAAGTGATGCAAATTGGTGAAGTGACTTTTAAAGAATTAAAGGAACATACAGGAAATAAGCTAATAACTTTGACAGAGGCATTGGATATAGCACATCAAAATAATACAGTGCTCAATTTGGATATAAAATCATTAGATGCAATTGATTCTATAGCAGCGCTAGTAACATATAAAAAGATGAATGATTATATTATTCTTTCAGGCTGTAAAAAAGAAAAAGCAATGTATCTATACAAGAACTATCCACAATTTCAATATTTATTGAATGTAGATACTAATTTATTGGATAGAAAAGATATTGATAGTCAATCCATAATAAAAGAAATTTGTCATGAAGCTAATACTATATCTTGTTGTGGTATCAATATTGATTACAAATATTGTAATAAAGAATTAGTTGAATATGCACATTCAAGATTCTTACCTGTAGCAGTATGGACTATAGATGATGAGTGCGATATGGAAAAATATATAGAATTGGGAGTATATTCTATAACGACAAATAATGTAAATGCGTTGAAGACTATAAAAAGGATTCATTAAGTATATATATCAAGTAGAATTCTAATAAATGGAAAGAGGATAAAACCTCTTTCTTTTTTTTGAATAAAAATGTAAAATAATAGATATTAAAGAACTTAGTAAGTATAAAATAAAATAATCTTATAATGGAGGCAAATTATGGACTTTAAAACATTCAGGATTCAAGATTTTCTTAACAAAAGTTTTAAATGTAATTGCAAAAAAGAGCACAGTACATCTATTGATGACATTCTGATAGATGAAAATGTGATACTTGAATTGCCAAAACTCATTAATAAATATGATTATAAAAAAATACTAATTATTTCAGATGTTAATACCTATAAAATTCTAGGAAAAGATGTAGAATATTTATTAAATGATAATAAGATAAATTACACTTCGTATGTATTTCAGGAAACGAATCAATTAGTCCCTGATGAACTAGCAATAGGAAAACTTCTGACCCATATTGACGAGGACATGGATTTAATGATAACAGTAGGTTCTGGTACTTTGAATGACTTATCAAAATTTGTAAGTTATAAGATACATATTCCATATTTTGTTGTAGCTACAGCGCCATCTATGGATGGGTATGCTTCAACTGTTTCAGCACTTATAGTCAATAATCTGAAGACTACATATGAAGTTGCTTCACCTAAGGCAATAATAGCAGATATAAACACCATAAAGAATGCTCCTATGGAAATGATAACAGCTGGATTAGGAGATATATTAGGTAAATACACATGTTTATGTGATTGGAAAATAAGTTCAATAATCAACAATGAATACTATTGTGAAAGCGTTGTGGATTTAGTAAAAGAATCTATACAAAGATGTGTAAGGAATATAGATGGTATTAAAAATAGAGATACAGATGCCATAAAAAATTTAACTGAAGGACTGATACTATCAGGTATTGCCATGAGTTTTGTAGGTAATTCAAGACCAGCTTCCGGCGGCGAACACCACTTATCTCATTACTGGGAAATGATGTTCCTATTTCAGGGTAAGGAAGCGGTGCTTCATGGTACAAAAGTAGGTATTGCTACCCTTATAATTGCTAAGCTATATGAAGGGCTTACTAATACCAATGTAGATTTTGATAGAGCAGTAAAACATGCAGAGGAATTCGACTATGATAACTGGGTTAAGAATATAAAAGAGAAATATAAATACGCTGCTGATGGTATTATCAAGTTGGAACAAAAGACTAACAAGAATTCTAAGGAAGAACATAAGATAAGAATAAAAGTAATAGAAGAGAATTGGGACGAAATAATTAATACAATAAAAGATATCATCCCCCCTTCGGAGGAACTAAAAAACATGCTGAATAAGGTAGGGGCTTCTATTACCCCAGATCAAGTTGGAGTAGATGCCACTACAGTTTCAGATAGCATAAAGATAGCTAAAGAATTAAGAGCTAGATATACCATATTGCAACTTTTATGGGACTTAGGATTACTGAAAGAATTTGCATCTATATAAAGTATAAAATAGCCAACAATCATTCTCGAAGAACAAAATATTTTTTTGACTTAGTGGTACAACAAGCTTAGAAGCTACAATATAAATCTTTTTGCCAAAAAAGTCAAAACATGATATATTTTAGTATGATGATAAAAGTTAAAAAGTAATTATATGCTATAGATTGACTAGATATAAGGAGAATAACATGACAGAAAAAATATTGACTTTAATGATTTGTTTCGGTGGTAGTTTGATTCAAGGTTTATCAGGATTTGGTTTTGCAATGTTTGTCATGTTTTTTCTTCCATTTATTATGCCTTTAAAAGTAGCAGCTGTGGTAACTGGGTTGCAAACATTTTTTATGGGTACTTATGTTGTTTTTAAATTCAGAAAACATATTGATTATAAAATCGCTATGGTACCTTTGATATCCTCATTAGCACTTGTACCTATTGGTGTGCGTTTACTTGTCTTTGGCAATGAGAATGTATTAAAAAGAATTCTTGGAGTTACTATAGTTGCCATTTCCATTTTTCTATTCATAAAAAGTAAAAAAGATATAAAAATTAAAACTAATACAAAAAACGGTATTCTAGCAGGTTCATTAAGTGGTATCATGAGTGGAATGTTTAATGTTGGTGGACCACCTTTGGTTGTATATTATTTATATGGAATTAAAAGTAGGTTGTCTTATAAAGCAACCTTGGAATTCAGTTTTTTAATTAGGTCACTGATGATTGTAATTATGCATGCCATATATGGAAATATTAGTAAGGATATAATAATTTTTGCTCTTTATGGAGGCATAGGTACCAGTGTTGGGAACTTATTAGGATTAAGTATGTTCCAAAAAATTAATAGTGTTGTACTACATAAAATTGTTATCATATTAATGTTCATTCTTGGGACTTTGTTAATTATAAATAAATGATAAATAAATTATAAAAAAATAGTAATCATAATAAAAAGAAGGGGATACCTTCTTTTATACTATTATGAAAAAAACGTAGTTGACATTTTTAGATAAAACTACTAAACTGAATTTTACAGACAAGAAAAATAGTAGTTGTTTTGGTTACAATATAGCTATACTGAAAGGAAAAGTCACGATAATGAATGATAATACAAAAGAGAACAAGATGGGTACAATGAAAGTATCAAAGCTTATGATTTCCATGTCAATACCAGCAATATTAGCTATGTTAGTTCAAGCATTATATAATATAGTAGATAGTATATTTGTTTCTAGAGTAAGTGATGATGCATTAACAGCTGTTTCCCTAGCATTTCCAATACAGTTAATAATTATTGCTTGTTTTGTTGGACTGGGGATAGGAATCAATTCACTTATTTCAAGAAAATTGGGAGAAAAAGATAATGAAGCTGCATCTAATGCGGCTGAACATGGTATACTGTTATGTATTGTTTTATATGTAATCATTTTATTGGTGGGTCTTTTATTTGCCAATAGTTTCTTTGCTCTATTTACAGAGAGTCAAAATATTATTGACTTAGGGACAGTGTATATAAAAATAATAATGATATTCTCATTTGGACGATTATTAGCTCAAGCAGGAACCAGTATTCTCCAAGGTAGCGGTAATATGATTCATCCAATGATATCACAGCTGTTTGGAGCTGTAATAAATATTATTCTAGATCCGATTCTTATATTTGGATATTTTGGATTACCAGCAATGGGAGTCAAAGGTGCAGCTATTGCTACTGTAATAGCTCAGATATTATCTATGATATATATATTGATCGTTTTATTTACCAAACATAATAGTGTTAAGTTGAACTTAAGAAATTTCAAATATGATAGTAAGATATTAAAAGGAATAATGCAAGTTGGATTACCAGCAACAATAATGCAAGCGATAGGTTCTGTTATGGTTACTGGATTAAACTTGATTTTAGCAGGTTTTGGAGATGCATCCGTTACAGTTCTAGGAGTTTATTATAAACTTCAATCACTTATATTTATGCCTGTATTCGGACTATCCCAAGGGATTATGCCTATAATTGGATATAATTATGGATCTAGGAATAGGGAACGACTTATGAAAGCATTAAAACTTGGTTTAATTGCTGCCGTTGTATATATGACAAGTGGCTTTTTAGTTTTTCAGATTATGCCAACTCAGTTATTAGAACTATTTAAAAGTTCCGATGAAATGATGAAAATTGGAGTTAGAGCATTTAGAATCATAAGTTATGTATTTCCTTTAGCCGCAGTATCTATTATGTATGGTACTGCATTTCAAGGAATGGGAAAAGCATATATTAGTATGATTGTTTCTATTTTAAGACAATTAGTAGTATTATTGCCAGGAGCTTTTATCCTCGGTAAAATATTTGGACTAGATGGAGTATGGTTTTCATTCGTACTTGCAGAAGTTGTAGGGATTATAGTTGTGTTACTATCATTTAAAAAATTATATAAGAATCAATTGTTAAAATGGTAGTATAGGGGAAATATAATTATTTAATCTGTAATGTAATAACCTAATGTTTTGAAAGTGGAGAAGGAGAATGAGATTATGAGATTATATATTATTCGTCACGCAGAACCAGATTACAAGAATCATACAATTACTACAGAGGGGCATGAGCAAGCTAAAGCGTTAGCTAAAAGGCTTAATAAAGAAGGCATAACCAAGATTTATTGTTCACCACTGGGAAGAGCCATTGATACAATGAAATATACTGCAGATTTAATGGATATTAAACCAGAAATAATTGAGTGGACACAGGAAATACCAAGAATGCCAATAAACAATGATGATATTGAAGATTGCCCTGCTTGGAATCTACCAGGAGAAGTAATCTTTGAAGAATCATCTTATTTGACTCTAACAGATTGGCATAACCTACCAATAATAAAAGATGTAAATGCTAGAGAAAAATTCACTGAGATACAAGAAGAATCAGATATGTTTTTAAAACAGTTAGGATATGAGAGAATAGGCAGTAAATATCGTGTATTAAAACCTAATAGAGAAAAAATAGCTATTTTCTGTCATGGAGGTTTTGGACGAACTTGGCTTTCTCATTTACTTAATATACCGTCACCTATTTTTTGGGCAAGCTTTTTCATTCAGACAACTTCTGTTACAACTATTTTATTTGAAGAAAGATCAGAAGAATGGGCTGTACCTAGATGTATAGGATTTGGAGATACATCTCATTTGTATGAAGCAGGAATGGAATGTTCATCAACTGGATTAAGTGCAAATTTTTATTAGATCAACCTTATATAGAAAAAGTAATCAGTTCTGGCTTAAATAAGGCACTATATTGAATAAGCGTATAATCTATGATAGAATTTCTATGAACATAGTATCGGGGAATAGGAGGAGAACAGATGGCTGTAAAAATTAAAGACGTAGCTAAAAAAGCTGGTGTTTCAGTTACAACAGTATCAAGAGTTTTAAATGATGGAAAATATGTTAGTGATGATTTAAAAGAAAAAGTTAAAAAGGTCATAGAAGAACTTGACTATTCACCTAGTTATATTGCGAGAAGTTTGGTATTGAAAAGAACCAATCTATTAGCTGTTATAGTTCCTAATATTACATCTAGTATCAACTCAATTATTTTAAGTAAAATTGAAGAAACAGCGAGTAAAAATAATTATAATATTATAGTATGTAATATGGCTGAAAACTTAGACAAACAATATAAATATCTAAATATTTTCAAAGAAATGAGAGTAGACGGTATTATTATAACCAATGAAAAAATTAATGATGAAACTAGAAATTTCTTAGAAGGTATTGATATCCCTATTGTTTTTGCTAGTGCTAAACCTAGTAACCAAAAACATATAGCGATAGTTGTAAATAATTATCAAGCATCTTATGAAGCTACTGAATATTTAACAAGTCTCGGACACAAAAGAATAGCTTTCATAGGTGGAGATAGACGTGATATCACTTCTGGACAAGAAAGATATAATGGTTATAAAAAAGCGCTAATAGATAATAAAATACCAATAGTTGAAGAATATATCCAATTTGGTAACTATAGTTTGAAAGATGGATACTTTTTGATGGAGAAATTTATGAAATGTGATTCTCTTCCTACTGCAGTATTTGCTGCTAGTGATGATATGGCTGTTGGAGCAATAAATTGTATTAAAGATAATGGATTAAAGGTTCCAGATGATATTTCAGTAGTAGGTTTCGATGGAACAGCGGTGGTTGATATCGTACGTCCAAAATTAACTTCCATGGAGCAACCAATAAAAGAAATGGGGACAATGGCTGTTGAGATGTTGATGCAAAAGATAAATAAACAACAAACTCTAGTAAATGAAATCATTGTAAACCATAAATTAGTTATTCGTGATAGCTGTAAAAGGATATAATTCTAAAATGTTTAATTGATGCTATAGTGTAAGCATTAATGATTCACTTTTCTGCAATAAACCAAGATTAAGTCATTGACAATATGGTATCGATTCCATATAATATAAGTAAATAAAGAATCTTTTGAATAAATTTAGTAAATATTATGCGTATTGAAAACGATACCATAATATTTACATATCAAGGTCAAAAAAATCAATTACAAGGAAGGAAGAATATATTATGAGACTATATATTATTCGTCATGCAGAACCAGATTATGAAAATGACACAATTACTGAGGAGGGTCATAGACAAGCAAAAGCTCTATCAAAAAAACTTCAAAAGGAAGGTATTACCAAGATTTACTGTTCACCATTAGGAAGAGCTGTCGCAACTATGGAATACACTTCAAAATTATTAGGTATTGAGCCAACTATACTTGATTGGACTAGAGAATTATCTAAAATGCAAGTAGAAGATGAGAGAATAGGTAGATTACCAGCTTGGAATCTGCCAGGAGAAATAATTTTTGATGATATATCGTATCTAACTCATAAAAATTGGCATGAACTACCTATAATAAAGCAAGTGAATATCAAAGATAAATACCATGAAATACAGCAAGAATCAGATTCGTTTTTAAAAGAGTCAGGATACGAAAGAATAGGTACCAAATATCGTTTGATAAATCCAAATGAAGAAAAAATAGCTGTTTTTTGTCATGGAGCTTTTGGTAGAACATGGTTATCACAGTTACTTAATATACCTTTAACAATTTTTTGGGCAAGCTTTTGGATCTCACCAACTTCTGTAACAACCATTTTATTTGAAGAACGATCAAAAGAATGGGCTGTTCCTAGATGTATTGGGTTTGGAGATACATCACACTTATATGAAGCAGGTATTGAAAATTCATCAAGCGGGTTGACAGCAAACTTTTATTAATCAGTTGAATATAGCAATATGCCAGGCAAAAAGATATATCGGGTATATTCTTAAGCTAATTCGACTAGGAGGAAGAAGACATGGATATAACTTTGGAAAGATTAAAAAAAATAATTGCAGAGTTAAAGACTTACATATATACGGATAGAGTATATATAGATAATTATAAAATCAAAAAAGGTAAATATAACAGTATTGAAGATGCAGAGCAATCAGTGAATGATTGGAAAGAATTTAGTCGTGGAGATTTTTGGGGTGGAATAGATTGCCATTATTGGTTTAGAACAACAGTTAAGATTCCAGAGTATTTCGTAGGCAAAAAAGTTGGAGTATGCTTTTATACCGATGAACCAAAACCATTATCAGTGGATAATGATGGGTGGGATGTTTACAATCCCCAATTTATCCTATATGTAGATAAAAAGCTAATACAAGGATTGGATATCAATCATAGAGAAGTCAGTATTGCAGATGAAGCTAATGCAGGGCAAGAATATCAAATAGACCTTCATGCTTATATCAGTGGTAAAGAGAAAAAGACTAGTGAACTTTTTGGAGAATTAGTTGTTATTGATGAAACGGTTCGAAAGCTTTACTATAATCTTCAAGTACCTGTATGGGTTGCGGAAAATCTTGAACAAGATGACAAAAAACGTATTGATATGATGACAGTTCTAAACGAAACAATTAATCTAATTGATCTAAGAAAACCTTTTTCAGATTTATTTTTCAAATCCATAAATGAAGCAAATACATTCATTGAACAAGAATTATATAATAAAATGTGTGGCCATGAAGATGTAATAGCCACATGTATTGGACATACGCACATTGATGTGGCTTGGTTATGGACATTAGAACAAACTAGAGAAAAAGTTACACGGAGCTTTTCAACGGTATTGAAACTTATGGAAGAATATCCTGAATATACATTTATGTCAAGTCAACCTCAACTCTATAAATACATTAAAGAAGACCATCCACAGATATATGAAAAAATTAAAGAAAGAATAGAAGAGGGGCGATGGGAACCGGAAGGTTCTATGTGGTTAGAGGCAGATTGTAATATTTCTTCTGGAGAATCGTTGATACGCCAAATTCTACTTGGAAAAAGTTTTTTCAAAAAAGAGTTTGGAGTTGATAATGAGATTCTATGGTTGCCAGATGTATTTGGATATAGTGCAGCATTGCCTCAGATCTTAAAAAAATCGGATATCAAGTATTTTACTACTACAAAGATAAATTGGAATCAGTTTAATAAAATGCCCAATGATACATTTATGTGGCGAGGTATTGACGGTAGTGAAATCATGACATATTTTATATCTACCAGAAATCCTTATTATGATAAAGAAACATACTATACAACCTATAACGGATTCATCCATCCAGGTGCCATCATTGGAGGCTGGGATAGATATCAACAAAAAGATATCAATAATGATATATTGGTTGCATTCGGTTTTGGAGATGGTGGTGGTGGAGCTACAAAAGAAATGCTTGAAACAGGTAGAAGAATGAACAAAGGTATTCCAGGTTGTCCCAAAGTGGAGATAGGAAAAGTAGGAGATTATTTCAACCGATTAGATCAAAAATTTCAAGGGGGCTCACGACTACCTAAATGGGTAGGGGAATTGTATCTAGAATATCATCGTGGTACATATACGTCTATGGCCAAGAATAAAAGGTATAACCGTAAAAGCGAGCTTCTATATCAGGATATAGAGTTTTTATATTCTTTTTCAATGAAATTAGGTGAGAGATATCCTCAGTTGGAGCTTAATAAGAATTGGGAAACAATATTACTAAACCAATTTCATGATATATTACCAGGTACTTCCATAAAAGAAGTATATGAAGATTCTCATAGGCAATACGAAGAAGTATTGGCAGAAGGTAAGATATTAGCGGAAGAAGGTCTGAAAAAGATATCAAGCAATATTCAATTAGAAACAACATCAATAATTGTATATAACACATTATCATTTGAAAGATCGGATATAGCTGTTTTTGATATTTCCAAGGAGTGTGTTCAACCATATATTGAGGATGAAAGAGGCAGTAGCATACCATGTCAGATCATAAAGGAAAATAATAAACGCAAAGCTCTTTTCTTTGCAGAGACAATACCTTCCAAAGGATATAAAGTATTTAAAATCAAAAATGACTATGGGTTAAGTGCAGATAGTGATGAATTGATTGTGGGTTCTACACAGCTAAGCAACAAGTATTTTTCTATTAAACTTGATGAAAATGGTACAATTACATCTTTTTACGATAAGCTTAATGATCGTCAAATACTTCAACAAGGGAAAAGGGGTAATCAGTTGCAAGTATTTGAAGATAAGCCAATGAAATATGATAATTGGGATATAGATATTTATTATAAAGAGAAGATGTGGGAAGTTGATGATGTAATAAAAATTGAAGTCATCGAAATGGGACCTGTACGTGGGGGAATAAAGATTACCAAAAAATTTCTCGATTCCACTATTATTCAGAAAATGTATATTTATAGCAATATTCCAAGGGTTGATTTTGATACATATATTGATTGGAAGGAAAATCAGTTACTTCTAAAAACTGCATTTCCATTAGATATTCAGGCTGAAAAAGCTACATATGATATTCAGTTTGGAAATGTAGAAAGAGTTACTCATAACAATACTTCTTGGGATACTGCACAATTTGAAGTATGTGCACATAAATGGGCTGATTTGTCAGAAGATGCATATGGAATTAGTCTGTTAAATGATTGCAAATATGGTTATGATATAAAAGACAGTAATATGCGTTTAACATTATTGAAGTCAGGGATAGAACCACATGAAGCAGATCAGGGGGAACATAGATTTGTTTATTCTATATATCCTCATGAAGGAAACTGGAAAAGTGGGAAGACAGTTCAAATGGCATATAACCTTAATATACCATTATACACAAGAATAGAAGAGGCTCATGAAGGTATTCTTCCTGAAAAATTATCAATGATAAAAGTGGATAAAGAAAATATTATTATTGAAACTATAAAAAAAGCTGAAGATGGTAATGATATTATTATTAGACTATATGAATGCTATAACAGAAGATGTGAAGTATCCATTGAGTTCTTTAGTAAATTAGATGAAGTGATTGAATGTAATATGATGGAAAAAGATAAAGAAAATATACCAATTAATGGTAAAAGTTTTAGTTTCTTAATTAAACCTTATGAAATTAAAACATTCAAATTAAAGTTCAAATTATAAAAATGAAGAAATATATTGAACTTATTATTGGCAATATAGGGGTTAAGTTCAATATATATAATAGTAAAATAAGTATAGAAGAAGCTATACTAACAGGAGTAGTTATAGAATAATTATAGGGTCGTAAAGCAACTTGTACGTATTAGTACATTAATTAAAAAATATTTATGAGCATAACTATTGACAATGTGGAATCGATATCATATAATAATGTTATAAATAGTATACATAAAACCGAATATTTGAGCAAACATTAATGAAAATGTTAATAACTAAATGTTGTAACATGCAACTTATTTGTTGAAAGTGTACTAATGTTTTGAAATTTAAGGTTTAACTTAATAGCATTTTAAATGGTATATGGTATCGATATCATGAAGTGCTTAACATGTTTCTTTAGAAATTATCATAAGAGGTACTATGTATTATATTTAATGTACAAAAAAGGAGTATGGTTAAGATGAAGAAGAAGAGCAAAAAGACACAATTGGTATGGTATTTATTTTTACTCCCTAGTTTTTTGGGTTTAGCCTTATTTATGGCTTATCCTGTTATTGAATCATTTAGATTGAGTTTTTTCAGGTCAAATGGAACCATTGAAAAATGGGCAGGTATTGATAACTATATATATGTACTAAAAAACGTAGGATTTTGGCAGGCGGTACGTAATACGTTTTATATCGGTTTTTTCCAATTGCTTATATCTATACCACTTGGATTTATTATTGCTTCAGTAATCAATCAAATGAAATGGTTTAAGAATTTCTTTAAAGTAATATTTTTCATACCTTATGTTACATCAATTGTAGCAGCAGCAATGGTTTTCCTTTATGTTCTACATCCAGATATGGGTCTTTTAAATACTTTATTAAGTAATCTAGGACTTCCTACTTCCACATGGTTGGCAGATTCAACAACTGCACGATGGGGAGTAATTATTTTATCTGTTTGGCATCAACTTGGTTTTATTATAATAATTAGTTTAGCAAATCTACAAGCTATACCAAACGATATTTATGAAAGTTCATCAATAGATGGAGCTAATAAGTTCAAACAATGGTGGTTTATTACTATTCCAAATATGACAGGTACTTTTTCATTTTTCATTGTAATGGGTTGGATTGGAGCTTTGAAACGTTTTTCAGAAACCTATATATTAGGAGGTTTACAAGGAAGTCCAGGAAGATCACTTTATACAATCGTTGGATTTATTTATGAAAGAGGTTTTGGAGGGAATGAATTTGGTGTAGCATCAGCAGCAGCTTATATATTATTTGCTATCATTCTTGTATTCACGTTGTTTAATTTAAAAATATCTAAAATGAATAAAGCTAATTAATACAATAAAACAAACTAAAAAATATCTAAGAAGGTGTAGAAGATGAGTAAAATTGGTTCAAATAAATCAAAAAGGTTAACAATAGAAATATTAAAAGTTGTTGTCTTATTTTGTTTTGGTCTTGTTATGATGGGACCATTTATATGGATGGTTAGTGTTAGTTTTGAGAGAATGGCGAATATTCAACCACCATTCCCACCAAGATTATTTCCAAAAGAATTTTCATTTTTTAATTATAAGATTATTTTAGAAAACGGTAGTTTACTTAGATCCTATATGAATTCATTTATAGTTGCTTTGGGTTCTGTTGCATTAAATATTTTTTCTGCGTTATTGGCAGGATATGCATTTTCTAAAGGGGTATTCAAAGGAAAAAAAATATTATTTGTAATTATTTTGACTACTATGATGATTCCAGGAGAAATAACATTAATACCAATGTATATGATGTTTAATAAAGTAGGACTCTTAAATACGTTCTATCCTATTATTTTCCCAAGTCTATTATTTGGATTTGGAATAATATTGACTAAACAATATTTCGATAAATTACCAAATAGTTTAAGAGAAGCAGCTCAGATTGATGGAGCAAGTGAAGTTAGAACATTTACACAAATATTTTTACCATTAACAGGTCCGATATCAGCTACATTAATAATTTTATCTTTTATGAGAAGCTGGAATAGCTTTATCTGGCCAATGATTGTACTTAGCGATCAAAAATTACAAACAGTTCCGATTTATTTAGCTAGTTTTTCCATGGAAGATGGGACACGTTATGCTGGATTGACAATGGGATTAGCTACGGCTAGTATTCTTCCAGTTGTATTAGTATTCCTATTCTTGCAAAAATATATTATCCAGAGTGTTGCTTTAAGCGGACTCAAAGGAGAATAAGTAAAGAGATGATGGAAAACATCTCAAGGCTAATTATAAACATAATTTAAGGAGGAAAAAATTATGAAAAAAACTATGGCTTTAATTTTAATTGTGGTATTAATGATGTCAACATTTTTAGTTGGGTGTGGGTCAAAAGATAATGATAATAAAACTGATAATAGTACAAGTAATGATAATACAGGCACAACTGATGATAACAAAGATGTATCCCAAGAAAAAGAATGGACAGGAACTATTAGGGTTCAAATGATTGGTTCATTCAAAATGGAAGATTCAACAGATCCAGTTTCTGGTGTTAAGACAAAAGGTGTCCATCTTTTGAAAGAAGAGTTTGAAAGAACTCATCCAGGTGCTACAGTTGAATATGTATTAATGGGATGGGACAGTTATCAACAGAAAACACAAGCTATGTTAATGTCTGGTGAAGCAGATGTATATCAAGTTCCAGGAATTGCAAGTTTTACTGCTCAAGGTTTATTAGAACCTCTAGCTCCTTTTATTGAAAAAGAAAATTATGATTTAGATAAATACATCAATGGACAAGTTAATGGTTGGAAAGCAATGGGTCCTGAAGATGAAGATCTAGAGATATATGGTGTTCCAGTTTTAGGAGATACAAGAGTTATTGTATATGACAAGCAATTATTTGATGACTGGGGCGTTGAATATCTTTCAGAAGAACCTACTATAGATGAAATATTGGAAAAAGCAGAAAAGATGACAGGAAAGAATCCTGTAACTGGTGAGCAAAATTATGGTGTGTATTACAGAGGTAAATATGCTTCTGATTTAGCATTAAATATAGGTGAATCTTTTGGTGGAACATGGGGAACTGGTTTCAGATACAAAGATTTAGAAGTTAATTTTAACTCTGATGAAATGAAAAAAGGTGTAGAGTACTTAAAAGAAGCGGTTAAATATGCTCCAAGTGGTATTTTATCAGAACAAGGAAACGAGTTATTCTTAACAGAGAATAATAATATTGCAATGACATTAAGAATAGGTCCTGGATTCTTAAAACCTATTTACTCAAATGGATTAGATAAAAGATATGAAGCATCTCTACTATTTGTAAATCCTGAAAAAGGAATGGGTGGAGTATTTGAAGGTAGTCCATGTGCAATCGGAAAAAGCAGTGAAAATAAAGATCTTGCTTGGGAATATCTAAAATTCACTGGAAGTGAATATTACCAACAATATTTATGGGATGAATATATGGCAGCACCTGTATTAAAATCTGCTGCTGAATGGGAACATATAAAAGCAATACCACAGATGGAAGTAATACTAAAAGCAATGGGTAGATTATGGGGACCACGTTATCCTTATCGTTCTGCACAACCTAAATCAATATTAGCATCTAATGTTGAATTAGCATTATTGGATAAAGCCACTGTTGAAGAAGCATTGGACAATGCTCAAAAAGAAACAGAGGATTGGATAAAAGAACAACAAAAATAAGATGGTACTTAATAATTTCTTAAACAAAACATAATAAAAAAGCTGTAAAAGGGGCTGTGTCTATCATACAAAAGGTTGTTTACATAAATTGTATTATGAGACAGCCCCTTATTTATAGGAGGACATGATGAATAAGATTGAAATAGAAAAAATTGAAGCAGCAGTTGATAAAGCTAATGACACTTCAGGAGTTGAAGCGTTGGTGGTTATTCCAGAGCTAAATGATATTGATGAATTAAACAAATGCGATGTTCAAGGACAAAAAGATTATTTGAAGATAGTTCTATTTAATGCTGAAAGAGGCAAATATATAGATGAAATTGATGCATATATGAAGTATCATCCAGTACTTAAAGATGCTGATATTATTTTCTTCAATGAATTGGATAAGGGAATGATTAGAACAGGGAATAGAGACACTGCGTTGGAACTTGCCAACAAGCTTTCAATGAACTATATGTATGGAGTAGAATTTTTAGAACTAACTAAAGGAGGATCAAAAGAACGAAAAGTGCAAGGAGAGAATAATGAGGCTTTTCATGGAAATGCTATTATGTCTCGTTATAAACTATATGATTCTCACCTATTAAGACTTCCTTTGGAATATGATTGGTTTCATGATAATCAAAAGCGTCTAGGAGGAAGAATGGCGTTATTTACTAAGGCAATGGTCGGGAATAGGGAAATAGGACTTGTTTGTACTCATTTAGAAAATATGACATCTCCAAAAGGTAGGATGAATCAGATGAAGTACATATTAGAACAAGCAGAAAAAGAATATAATGATATTCCAGTTATAATTGCAGGAGATATGAACACAAATACTTTTAATAGTAATGATAAGAAAGAAGTAGAACAGGCATATATTAATTTTGAAACGGAGACAGATAGAATTTATTCGCCACAATTATATGAACCACTTATTACAGCTGTTGAAAGGTATGGGTTTGATTATGCTAATGCAAATGTAAAAGGTAAACTAACACGTAGAAAACATAAAAAAGGGAAAGATGATTTATTACTTAATCTAGACTGGTTTTTTGTCAAGGATATGTACTGTCATCAAACTAATGTTGTAAATACTATTTTTTGTAATAAAGAGCTATCTGGATTTCAAATGAAAGATAGTGAAGGCATTGAAATATCAGATCATAATGCTATTGTACTAAAAGCTTATTTCAAAAAAAATTAATAGTGTTAAAGGGGATGGTTAATTTGAATACTTGAAGAGTTATTTTCTAATAGTATATAATAAGGTTAGATGTATATGAATGGAGGTTACATTGTGGATATAAATGATATGGAGAAAACTAATACTGAAAATACTGTATATGAATTTGACAAAAGACATATTAAGTTATATAGCATACCAGATTTTGTAGCAATCGGCTGTGTGAAATCTGATAAGAAATGGAGTTTTTATGAGCATATACACTATTCACATGAATACATATATGTGAAGAAGGGAAGTATAAAATATTGGTGTGACGGGCAAGAATTCATTGTACAAGAGGGAGATTTCTACTTCATACAGCCGGGACAAAAGCATAGAGAAATAAGTTATAGAGAACCTATAGAATTCAGATATCTGAAGTTTAGATATAACAACAATAAAAAGATTGAAGACCCTAGTCTACAAATAATTAGAAATGTGGATAAGAATGTTATTGAGCTAATAGAAAAAATCCTTTTGGAATTGGAGAATCAACAATCTGGTGCTAAGCAAATAGTAGAAGCAATTATTCTGGAACTCATCTGGAGTGTAAGAAGGATATTAAATATTGTAGATGATTTTAATCCAAATAAATTCGGTTATAAGAATACGCTTGTTAAAAAAGCAGTTGAGTATATTAAATTGAATAAATTTCAAAAGTTGACAGTGAAACAAATTGCTGATAGTTGTAACGTATCACCTGATTATCTATCTCATATTTTTAAAGATATTACAGAACTCACACTTTTGCAATTTATTGAAAGTATTAGAATGAATGAAGCCATGAGCATGATTATCAATAGTGATTTAAATATTAATCAAATCGCTTATAAATTAGGGTACAATGATTCTTTGTACTTCTCTAAAAAATTCAAGAAATCATTTGGAATGTCTCCATCAAATTATAGAAAACAGAATAAACCATAATTGGAGCAGAAAAGACCATGTTCATGGAAATAAAAAGATTATAATATTACTATAAAGTTTTATTGATTCCACATATTTAATTGTAAGGAGTTAATTGATTTTGTTGCTAGAATACCATGGAAAGAAATGAACGGAGGTTAATTATGGATTATAATTTTTCATGTTCAACTTCTTGGAATGGGCATAAAGCCCAACAAAAAGGTTTTACAGGTTATAATATGTTATGTGAAATACAAGATTTGGGATTTAATCAAGTAGAATTAAATTATAATATAACTAAGCAGACACTCAAGGAGATGTATCCATTATTGGAAACTGGAAAAATGAAAGTATCTAGTTTACATAATGTGTTTCCTAAAGCACCAAAAGAATATGGACCATCTTCAATATTATTGGGTTTTGAAGACAAATATAAAAGAAAACAAGCGATAAATTATACTATAAGAACAATTGAATATGCCAAAGAGTTAGGCGCAAAAGGAGTGGTTATTCATTCTAGTAAATTAATTGTATGCCCAGAGGATGATGAATATTATAATGAAGAGCTAAGAAGGGTTTGCTTGAAATATGGTATTGATTCTAACGAATACAAGGAATTATGTAAAGTGGCTATGTCTCTTAGAAAGAAAAAAAGTATAAGGCAGACAGAATTGATTATTGAGAGCCTAGAAGAAATTTGTGATTATATGTATAAAAAAAATATAGATGTTAAATTAGGGCTGGAAAATAGAGCCATGTATCATGAGATGCCTGACGAAGAAGAGTATAGAATGATTTTTGATAGATTATTCGATGAACCAGTATACATGTGGCATGACATTGGTCACGGAGAAATGCTTAACCAATTAGGATTATTTAATAGTTTTAAAGTACTTCGAAAGTATAGGAATAAATTATTAGGAGTACATATACACGATGTTGATGATAAATTCTTAGATCATCTAGCACCTTATTCAGTAAGTAATAAACTAGATAATTATCTAGATATAATAAATCTAGCTCCAATAAAAGTGTTGGA